>NZ_JBFRMK010000320.1:0-8950 GCF_041470405.1 Shewanella sp. 10N.286.45.A1 | reverse complement strand
GTTTATTTTAGAGGGGAAAAGGGAGCGTAGTTACCCTAGAGTGTTGAAGTGTTCAAAGGACCGATATCCCATAAAAAAGAAAGCCGTTCACGTTAAGTGAACGGCATTAGCCACAGAGGCGCCTTTTTTCATGCTAAATTAGTATTACTTTTCTTCAGCATGAACCTGTGCGTTAAAACCTGGTGCAACTTTACCTGCTTGAGTGTCGTTGAAAACTTTTTCATCAAACTCATTTTCAGATTTAGCAATGACCACGGTTGCTACCGTATCACCAGTAACGTTCACCGCAGTACGCACCATATCAAGTAGTCTGTCCACGCCGATAATCAATGCGATACCTTCTACAGGAAGACCTACTTGGTTTAGCACCATTGCCAGCATAATAAGACCAACACCAGGCACACCCGCAGTACCGATTGAAGCAAGAGTCGCAGTTACAACGACCATCGCATAATCAGTAATGGTCAATTCAATACCAAATACTTGTGCGATAAATACCGTTGCAACACCTTGCATAATCGCGGTGCCATCCATGTTGATGGTTGCACCAAGTGGCAGGGTGAATGAAGCAATCTTATTATCGACACCCATACGGTGCTCAGCCGTTTCAATCGTTACCGGTAAGGTTGCGTTTGAACTTGCGGTACTGAATGCGAATAACTGTACGTCACGAATTTTTCGAATGAAAGTAAATGGACTTAAACCAGAGAATACTTTCAGTAATGTTGGATACACGATGAATGCATGGATAAGTAATACACCCAGTACCACAAAGAAGTATTGCACCACACTACCAAAGGTTTCCATACCGAGCGTTAATGCTAGCTTTGCCATCAAAGCAAATACACCATAAGGCGCAAGTTGCATGATTAGCGTAACTACGCGCATGATAACTTCGTTAAGGTCTGTAAATAGCGCTGCAACGCGTTTTCCGCGCTCACCGATATGGGAGATAGCAAAACCAAAAATAACCGCAAATATGATGATTTGAAGCATGTTGCCTTCACTCATCGCCTGCAGAGGGTTGGTTGGCACGATATTAATGATCACATCAGCCAAGCTTGGCGCCTGTTTAGCATCAAAATGCATGCTCTCAGTTACCAAGGTCGCATGACCTGGGTGAACTGCAATCGCGATGAGGATCGCCATTGAAAGTGCAATCGCGGTGGTAAAAAGGTAGAACGCGATGGTCTTGCCACCGAGTCGACCCAACTTAGAGGGTTCGCTTAGCGAACATGTACCACAAACTAGCGATACAAATACCAAGGGGACAACTAACATTTTCAAACTTGAGATGAAGATGGTACCGATGACATTTAAGAAGCCTTCGGTGATGTAATCTTTAATGAATTCACTTTCAGGGAAAAGATTACGAAGAAGTAACCCAAGAACAATACCTGAGAACATGCCGAGTAAAATTTTACTCGTCAGCCCAAGCTTTTTTGATTTCGTAGCAGACATAGTGCTTCCTGTATAATTTTTATGCTTTTCAATTTGCGCATTAAAGCCTAGCAAGAAAGAGCCCCAGTTGAAATGGTGTTAAAGTTAAAGTTTTTGATGAAATTTAGAAATTTACTACCTTTCGTGGTAGATAAGTTGCCAGTAAATTGTGTAGTGTTGTCTTCTAGGTAATCAGATAATTACCAGATATTATAATCAGAGTAACAGGGAGTCTGACAATGAAGTCAGCTTATAGTGTTTTTATTGCGTTAATATGGTCGTTTTTTCTCGTTGGTTGCGGAGGTGGTGGAAGTCTTTCTGCTGACCCTGATGATGGAGGAACGCCGAGCCCAGTCACAATATCGGTTGCATTAAGTACTACAAATACGCAAATTTCGGTTGATAATAACGCTGAGATTACGGCAAAAGTAACTGACTCAAATGGTAATGCAATAAGTACTTTAGTGTCCTTTAAACTAAATAATGACGCCTATGGCACATTTGATCCGGCTACAGGAGATGTGTCAACTGACACTGATGGAGTAGCTAAGATTGAATTGAATACCGGTTCCATAGCTACTGGTGCAGAGATAACTGCAACTATCTCTTCGGGTGAAAAGGCTACAATCCCTGTCACTATGGTTGGCAATGGTGGCGAGGCCGATGGTAATGGACCTTCCGTTGCAATAACACTGGTTGATGAAAACGGTGAACTTACATCGGGCATTAGCAGTTTATCACCTGGTTTTTTAGTCGCGAAAGTTACAGGGCTTTCTAAAGAAACTATTGTAACTTTTTCTACAAGTCGTGGCGAGATCCCTATTAACACTGCAGTAACTAAAGAGGGGGAGGCATCAGTGCAAATATTGGCAGGAGCAGATCCTGGGGCCGCTAATGCAACTGTGACGTTGTTATCAGGTGAAACCGCTAGTTTACCATTTACTATTGGCGCCACAAATGTGCTTATGGGTAGTGGCACCCCTTTTGAATCAGGCGTAGCTTCGATTTCTCCAGTTAGCGTGTCTGCTGGTGGTACCGCAAGTATTTCTGTTTCACTCCAAGATGATGAAGGAAAGATATTTACAGAGCCTGCCGAAGTTATTTTTTCGTCGGTATGCTCTGCTAAATCTTCGCCAGAAGCTGAAATTAGCTCACCTGTTATCGCTGTCAATGGTATTGCTACTAGTACATATCTATCTAAAGGTTGTGTTGGTGAAGATACCGTAAACGTCAGCGCTAATGTAGGAGGCAAAGCTCTGTCGGCATCAGGTCAATTAACAGTGTTACCTGCTAGTGTTGGAAGTGTTTCTTTTGTTGAAGCGGTGCCGGAGAATATTCGCTTAAAGGGCACCGGAGGTGCAGAAGCTTCAACTGTCAAATTTAAAGTGCTCGATAGTAATGGTAATCCGGTTAAAAATCAGCGTGTTAATTTCTCACTCAATACTATGACGGGTAATATTGAATTAGATCCTGAATATGCTACAACAGATGCAAGCGGTATTGCACAAACTGTTGTTAACTCAGGTTCAGTTGCAACATCTGTGAGAGTTACAGCATTAGTGGAGGGGAAAATACCTGAAATTTCAAGTCAGTCAAACCTCCTCGTTATTTCTACAGGCTTGCCAGATCAAGACAGTTTTTCTTTATCTGTTGATAATGCTAGTCCAGAAGCTTGGGATTATGACGGTACTGAAGTTAACGTTACTGCCAGGCTTGCAGATGCTTTTAATAACCCAGTACCAGACGGGACTGCTGTGTCATTTACAACGGAAGGTGGCTCAATTGAACCATCTTGTGTGACATTGAATGGCAAATGTTCTGTTAAATGGACGAGTCAAAATCCAAGGCCGACTGGTGCAATATTAGATGTAGAACCTTCACTTGCTCCTCAATTAGGTCAGCCTTATGGTGGGCGTGTTACTATACTAGCGACCGCGATAGGAGAGGAATCGTTCCCTGATACAAATGGTAATGGGCGTTTTGATGCTGCTGAAGAATCTGATTTTAAAACAAAACCTGATGTTTCAGGTCAGAGTTTCGACTTATCAGAAGCATTTGTTGATCACAATGAAGATACTGTTTATAACCCAAAAGTAACACGCGAAGAAGGTGGTGATTTAGAAACGTTTGTTGATTTTAATAACAATGGCGTTTTTGATAATGCAGATGGCTTGTATAACGGTAGTTTATGTGCACTTGATGTCAATGGGACGGCTCATTCTGGATGTTCAACAAACAAGTCATTAAACGTTCGAGCTAGCGCTGTTATTGTGATGGCAGGTAGTGCAGCCTATGCATCAACTCCAGTGATATCCGATAGTTGTATCGACGAAGCTAGTGAAGATGATGTTTGCAACGGTCTTAATGACAATAGCACACTTGATATTATAGGTAAGTCTACTGGTGGGGTATCTATTATAGTGAGCGATTTACATAACCAACCATTACCTTCGGGAACTGTTTTAACCTTTAAACCGTCAATTGGCGAATTGGCAAGTAACGGTACGTTCACGATTGCTTCTACTAACAGAAATGGCGCTTTATCTTATAGTGTTGTGATAAAAGGTGCTGATGAACCCGAATCTGGTTCACTTGTTATTGAAGCAGTAACTCTGAAAGGTGATATAACACTCATAGCCACTATACCTATGACTATACATTAATAGATTCGTGCCTAGTAGCTTTGTAAGTAGAGATATCTAGATTGCTTGATGAAAATATAGTTACCTAGTTGGTGAAGAATAAATCCTTATCAGTTTTCTGTTAGGGATTTTTTATTCCATAGAAATGCTAATTAGTTCAATCTGTTGTTGTTGTTGTGGTGACAGGGTTTGTGATTCTAAGAAGTGTTATTAGAATACCGTTGATTTTGAACGTCGCTTTTTGTTTGGCACGCGTATTAGTTGGCGTGCCAAAAATATCTGGATACTAATTAAATTGATAGATAATTATAACTACGCTTGACCAAGCTATTTATGACTAATAAAGAGAAGGAACTGAATATATCGACGCACGGTGCCCTCTCTACTTATCCGAATAAGTTTAAGACAGATTTATCTCTGGAACTGATAAACACTACCCAGTTTCATGATTTGCGTTAGCTCATCGAGTGCGGTGCGAGATTCAATCACCAATTGTGGGTCAGCTAAGTCGGCCACGGTTAAGCGATCGCGATAGTGTTTGTCTACCCATTGATTTAGGCGTGCAAACAACGCATCGTTCATCATGGTGTTTTGGTTAACTGCAGCGACTTCATCTTGATTCATTGCCACTCGAAGACGCAAACACGCGGGGCCACCGCCATTTTGCATACTTTGCTTAACATCAAAGTAATGCACTTGCTTGATAGGTGAGCCCAAAGTCACTAGTTCATTTAAATAAGCATGAACTGCTGGGTTTTCTTGGCAGTTGGTTGGCGCGATAATCGCCATTTCACCTGAAGGTAATGTCACTACTTGAGTATTGAACAGGTAGCTCTTAACTGCATCCTGAATCGCTACTTTAGCGGTTGGCACTTCAACAAAATGCAGTGGTGATTCACCAAACTTACGTTTTATCTCCTCAAGCTTGGCTTGAGTATTTAAAAATGCTTGCTCATGATAGAACAGCACATTTTGGTTACCAACAGCGATAACGTCGTTATGGAATACACCCTGATCGATGACGTCAGGGTTTTGCTGCATGTACACCGTGCCGTCATCATCTAGCTGGTGCAGACGAGCGATGGCCTGTGAGGCTTCTAAAGTTTGACGTGCAGGAAATTTTTGTGGTTTGGGTGCCGATGGGTTCGTCGCTTCTTGGCCATAAACAAATAGTTCAATACCTGCATGACCATACTCGCTGCAAAGGCGTGTATGGTTAGCTGCACCTTCATCACCAAAACTGGTATGTTCAGGTAAATGTTGGTGGTGTTTGAAATAGCGGCTATCGTTAAACGTAGCTTGAAGAATATTTCCAGTAGTGACAGGTTCAATACTGCGGTGCAGTTTGTCGACTAAGTTTGCTGGGGTAAAATGTAATTTACCATCGTGAGTATCGGCGCTAGGTGAGACTGTAGCAGCATTAGCAGTCCACATACTTGAAGCACTGCAGCATGCACGTAACAACGCTGGAGCCTCTTTAGCAGCTTTATTTAAAACTTCTGCATCAGAGCCGGTAAATCCGATTCTACGCAGTGTATGAAGGTCTGGGCGCTCTTGAGGAGCAAACATACCTTGTACTAAACCTAAGTCTGCAAGTGCTTTGGCTTTTTTGATCCCTTGTTTGGCAGCATCTTTAGGGCTGGATGTCGCGGCAGCGTTGTTTAAAGAGGCAACGTTTCCGAATGATAAACCCGCGTAATTATGTGTTGGGCCGACAAGTCCGTCGAAATTGGCTTCAAAATGCTTCATTCTTTATCCTTTAGGGTAGCTCAGGTGTGCTTTCCATTCCTGAGTTGTAATTATTGAGCTCAGTATACTTAAGCTAAAAGGCTAAACAAGGTGGTGGTTTTTTGTCAAAACAGTGTATTTGCATCAAAATTCACAACTAATACTTGCTTGATGACTAATAATGAAATATTAGTTTTTAAATAAGCACTAATTTTTTTCACATTTATTTCAAAAACGGTTAAAAAATGGTACTCCAGTACAAATAAAAGAGGGATTAGCTTGAAAGTCTTTACACAACCCTCTATATATGGAGCCAATTTTCAGATTTTTGAAACTTGTTGGCGCAAATTAATCTATGGGTAAATCGCTAGTAATCGTCGAATCACCGGCCAAAGCCAAGACTATTAATAAATATCTAGGCAAAGATTTCATCGTTAAGTCGAGTGTAGGTCACATCCGTGATCTGCCTACATCGTCGAGTCCAGACGCAAAGGTGGTGAGTAAAACACCTGCTGAAGTCAAGAAGATGTCTCCAGAGGAGAAGGCTGAGTATAAGAGTCTAAAAGCGAAGCAAGCTTTAGTTGCGCGCATGGGAGTAGACCCCGAAAAAGGCTGGAAGGCGAAATACCAAACGCTTCCTGGCAAAGAGAAAGTCGTAAAAGAGTTACAAACACTTGCAGAGTCAGCCGACCACATCTATCTCGCAACCGATTTGGATAGAGAGGGGGAGGCGATTGCTTGGCATCTTCAACAGGTTATTGGTGGAGATGAATCTCGCTATCAACGTGTAGTGTTTAATGAGATTACTAAATCAGCCATTCAGGATGCATTTAGTCAGCCATCGGTGCTCGACACTAATATGGTCAATGCGCAGCAAGCGCGTCGATTCTTAGATCGTGTTGTTGGCTTTATGGCATCACCACTATTGTGGAAGAAAGTTGCCCGTGGTTTATCTGCAGGACGTGTGCAATCTGTTGCAGTACGTTTGGTTGTAGAGCGTGAAGGTGAGATTAAGGCATTTGTGCCAGAAGAGTTCTGGGATGTGCATGCTGAGTTAAATACACTCACTAACGACTTGCTAAAAATGCAGGTGGTTAAGTATCAGGACAAAGCCTTTAGTCCTGTGAACCAGGCTCAAGCTGATAGCGCCGTAAGTGCTTTATCGCAATCAAGCTTTGTGGTTGCCGCTCGAGAAGATCGCGCAACGCAAAGTAAGCCATCAGCACCATATATCACTTCAACACTGCAACAAGCGGCAAGTACACGCTTAGGTTTTGGTGTTAAGAAGACCATGATGATGGCGCAGCGCTTATACGAAGCGGGTCATATTACCTATATGCGTACTGACTCGACTAACTTAAGCCAAGAAGCGCTCGATAATGTGCGTGAGATGATTGGTAAAGAGTTTGGCGATAAGTATTTACCAGAGTCGCCATTGCGTTACGGTAGCAAAGAGGGCGCGCAAGAAGCGCACGAAGCGATTCGTCCTTCAAATGTAAAAGTAACCGCAGCATCTCTAAGCGATATGGAGCGTGATGCTCAGCGCTTGTATGAGTTGATCTGGCGTCAGTTCGTTTCATGTCAGATGACACCAGCAAAGTATGATGCAACACGTCTTACTGTTAAGGCGGGTGACTACGAGCTAAAAGCAACAGGGCGTACATTACGTTTTGATGGTTGGACGCGCGTGCAAACTGCGATTAAGAAAAAGAACGAAGAAGACAATACACTGCCTATCGTTGCTAAAGGCGATACAGTAACACTGCAAGAGCTAACGCCTAAGCAGCACTTTACCAAGCCTCCTGCTCGTTACAGCGAAGCTTCTTTAGTTAAAGAGCTTGAAAAACGTGGTATTGGCCGTCCGTCTACGTATGCAACTATTATCTCAACCATTCAGGACCGAGGTTACGTAAAAGTCGATAACCGTCGATTCTATGCTGAGAAAATGGGCGAAATCGTTAGCGACAGGTTAGTCGGTAGTTTCCAGGATTTAATGAGCTATGACTTTACCGCAAGCATGGAGCAAACATTGGATGATGTTGCTCAAGGTAAGCTTGACTGGAAAAAAGTACTCAACGGTTTCTACAAAGACTTCACTAAGCAGTTAGAAAATGCTGAATTACCACCTGAAGAGGGCGGAATGCGCCCGAATGAGATGGTGATTACTGACATTAAGTGCCCGACTTGTGGTCGCCCTATGGGGATCCGCACCGGTAGTACTGGAGTATTCTTAGGGTGTTCAGGATATGCACTACCACCTAAAGAGCGTTGTAAAACGACGCTGAACTTAACGCCGGGTGAAGAAGCGGTTAGTGAAAGTGGTGAAGACGCCGAAACTGAAGCGTTAAGAGCAAAACATCGTTGTGGCATATGTGGCACAGCAATGGATAGCTATCTGATTGATGAAACGCGTAAGTTACACATCTGCGGTAATAATCCGACCTGTGAAGGCTTTGAAGTCGAAGCAGGGCAGTTTAAGATTAAAGGTTATGAAGGCCCTATTATTGAGTGCGATCGTTGTCAAAACGATATGGAACTTAAAAATGGCCGCTTTGGTAAGTACTTTGGTTGTACCAATTCTGAATGTAAGAATACGCGTAAACTGCTGAAAAGCGGCGAAGCGGCGCCACCAAAAGAAGATCCTATTCATCTGCCAGATCTTAAATGTACCAAGTCAGATGCATACTTTGTATTAAGAGATGGCGCTGCGGGGATTTTCCTTGCTGCTAGCACTTTCCCTAAATCACGTGAAACACGTGGTCCATTGGTCGAAGAGTTAGTGAAGTATCGTGAGCTGTTGTGGCCTAAGTATGCTTACCTTGCTGATGCACCTGTTGCAGATGATGATGGTAACTTAGCGTCTGTGCGCTTTAGTCGTAAGACCAAAGAGCAATATGTCGCGACGGATGTCGATGGTAAAGCGACAGGTTGGACCGCCAAGTTTATCGATGGTAAATGGGTTGCAGAAGCAAAAGCGAAGGCAAAACCGAAAGCTAAAGCTAAACCAAAAGCTAAGCCAAAGGCGAAAGCAAAACCTAAAGCTGAGTAATCTGTAAGCTTTATAAGCGCAAAAAGCCTCGAATATATCGAGGCTTTTTAATGCCTGCGGTTAGGTGTTTGAGCTCAAGCCTTGTACTAGA
>NZ_JBFRMK010000319.1:0-207 GCF_041470405.1 Shewanella sp. 10N.286.45.A1 | reverse complement strand
TGCCATTAACTGTGACTAATATTTCATTGCCAGTATTCTTTTCTCTTCAAAGCCTATGGGTGTCCACAATTAGGAACTGCGTAAACCCCTCAACCAAAGTGACTTTAACCATTGTTAATCAGAGGCTTAATACACCGACAAAGGAGGTTGCTCTCAAATAGCCGTTGAAGAAAAGTCTCTCTTTTTATCATGCCTGTCTATGTATTT
>NZ_JBFRMK010000318.1:0-2667 GCF_041470405.1 Shewanella sp. 10N.286.45.A1 | reverse complement strand
CTGTTGATCTTTCATGGTTGTTTTTGCAGCAATTTATTGGCCATTTTGGCAAGGCAGAGGCTATGTAGTGTAGTCATTCTCCACAAATAACCTTTAACGCTGAAAAAATGGCCAGGAAATGCTGTCCTTTGGATTAGTTTCATTGCTTCTATTCTTTATATTACTAGAATGCGTTATGAGCGCTTCACTTAGCTGGCTAAGCGTCATCGCTCAATCCTTGCACTAGAAGCATTATTTCTTACGGTAAATAATCGAACAAAAACTAAGCTTGAAAGATCAGCTGCCCCTAGAAAGTTGTATTTTATTGTAGCTTTTCAGCAGCTATTTATTGAGCTGAATTGACTTCTGACGTATTCGTTAAAACTAAAGCAGTGCTTTCTACAAAATCATGCGATAATTCAAGCTATTATTTATTTTTAGTCAGTAGATTATTTTTTCAGCTGTCTATAAATGGTGAGTTTACCGGTTAGACTTGGCATTTTAGCGATGGAACCTTAGGATAGAGTTCTTATCTTTATTCATTGCAGTAAATTGTAATTTAATTCTGAATCAACAAGGATTTATTAATGGGCCGATTTGAGAATCAAGGCGTAGCATTTAAAGGCTTTGCCATCTCCGCATTCATTGTGGTGATTTTGGCAGGGATAAAAACAGCAAGCCCAATAGTGGTTCCTTTTGTGCTTTCGGTGTTCATTGCGGTGATCTGTAATCCGGTCATTAACTGGCTCACTCGTCATAAAGCGCCAAGAGGGCTTGCGGTATTAATGCTAATGGTATTTATCGTATTAATGGGATTGTGGTTGGCTTCATTAGTTGGCACCTCGATTAACGAGTTTTCAAAACAACTACCGTTTTATCGCGATCAGTTGATTGAGCAGTTTTCTTGGATTGTCGATAAACTAGCGGCGCTTAATATTCAGATCTCGAAAGAGCAGATTTTAGCCTATTTTGACCCAGGTATTGCGCTGTCAATGACCACCAATATGTTGACTGGCGTCGGCAGTGTGATGGCGAATCTGTTTTTGATTATTTTGACCGTTGTGTTCATGTTGTTTGAGTCAAATGGCTTTTCGAGAAAAATGCATCTCGCGCTTGATGACCCTGATATGCGACTAAAACAGATAGACCGTTTTCTCCACTCGGTTAATCAGTATATGGTTATAAAAACGCTAGTCAGCTTGGGAACGGGTTTTATTGTTGGGCTCGGTTTGTACATTATTGGCGTTGATTATGCCTTGCTGTGGGGTGTGATTGCTTTTCTATTTAACTATATCCCTAATATCGGTTCGATTATTGCTGCAATTCCGTCGGTGTTACTCGCATTCATACAGATAGGCCCTGGCGCTGCAGGTGCAGTTGCTTTGCTTTATCTAGGAACCAACACCATTATGGGTAATGTGGTAGAGCCCCGCTATATGGGACGTGGTTTAGGCTTGTCGACTTTGGTGGTGTTTTTATCATTAATATTTTGGGGATGGTTACTCGGCTCAGTCGGTATGTTGTTGT
This sequence comes from Shewanella sp. 10N.286.45.A1, assembly GCF_041470405.1. NCBI lineage: Bacteria > Pseudomonadati > Pseudomonadota > Gammaproteobacteria > Alteromonadales > Shewanellaceae > Shewanella > Shewanella sp. 10N.286.45.A1. The sequence continues at coordinate 1,161 of NZ_JBFRMK010000318.1, read as the reverse complement.
CCGTACCATTAACCATGATCGTTAAAATAGCGTTAGAGTCGAGTCAAGATGGCCGCTGGCTAGCAGTGCTGCTGGGTGATGATGTCGCCGAAGATGAAGTTGAGTCCGAAGAAAGTTTAAAGATAGAACAAAGTAAAAAGTGAGTTAAATGCAGTTATTTATTGAAGCAATAAAAGACCTTACCTTTGGTGAAGATGTAGGCCGTTTATTCCATGGCCGTGGTGGTTGTTATCAAGGTGCGGAGCATCTTTGTTTGGATTGGTTTGCGCCCGTTATATTGTTAACCAGTTTTAAACCATTGACTGATGATGAGCTTTCAGTGATCACAGAAGCTGTTGAACAACGTTGGTGTGAGCTAAAGGGGGATACACCGATTAACTTGGTATTTCAGTATCGCGCTGGTGGCGAAACGCATACTGACATCCTGAAAGGCGAAGTGCCTGATAAGCACGTAGTGACTGAAAATGGTGCTCAATTTCAAGTGCACTTATTGAAAGGACAAAATCACGGCTTATTCTTGGATATGAGTAATGGTCGGCAGTGGGTTCGGGAAAACAGTGCTGGCAAAAAAGTACTGAACTTGTTTGCCTATACTTGTGGCTTTTCGGTTGCTGCCTTGCAAGGAAAGGCCGCAGAAGTGGTTAATATTGATATGAGTAAAGGCTCGTTATCGATAGGTAAGCAAAACCACCTGTTAAACGGCTATGGCTCTGGTGCGCGTTTCTTAGGTCACGATATTTTTAAATCTTGGGGCAAGCTTACTAAGCTAGGGCCTTATGATTTGATTATTGCCGATCCGCCTAGTAATCAAAAAGGCAGTTTCGTGGCAACTAAAGACTATGCTCGACTGTTGAAACGTTTGCCGAGTTTGCTTGCAACTGATGGTGATATTCTTTTGTGTCTCAACGCGCCTGAACTCACTATTGATTTTCTAAAGGGGCAGGTGGCAGAGTACAGCCCTAGTTTAACGTTAGAGCAGCAGTTGCAGAACCCACTGGTGTTTAATGATGTTGATCCCAACAAGGCATTGAAAGTGCTGCGCTACAAACAACAGAGTGATTAACTCGCTTGATAAAAGTTAACAGAGTGAAAAGGCCAAACCGCATGTTTGGCCTTTTTTGTTCCTGAGTTAGGCTGTTTAGTCATTAATACCAATTGCAT
>NZ_JBFRMK010000317.1:0-16888 GCF_041470405.1 Shewanella sp. 10N.286.45.A1 | reverse complement strand
TAACTGACCGGCATTACACCCTTAGGTGTCTTTTTTTATTCAATTCGAAACGTTGATGAAGTACTTCAGTTTAGTTATTTAACTAAGTAATGAGTTTTAAATTAAACCTAATTCTACACTTCCAACACCTAGAATTGGTAACTTACCGATAGCATCGGGCCTGTAAAGCTGTAGTACATATTGTAATCAGCAAGCTTTATATCAGTATCTTTTATGTTGGTGGTGTATTCAACATCAACTTCATAGTAATTAAATGCAGCTGTCATATGCCAGTTTTCAGTAATTGCGGCCTGAACACCTAATCGAATATCAACTAAACCACCTTTTAAATCATCTAGTTTGATATAAAAGTATTGTGCATGGCCGCTAAACATAAAGCCTGGATAAAGCTCATAACTGCCATATACCCCTATATCGGGTAAGGGGGCAGTTAACTTCTCATCAACAACTTTAGGAATGGTAATGGTGTCTGGACAGCGGGTTTCAATTTCGACTTCACAAATACCTATATCGCCTTTGAAGGCTGTTTTGATAAACATGGCATGCAGGCCTACTGACAGACCGACCTCATAATGATCACCTTGAAAAATATCATAGCCATAACCAATGCGGGCAATGTCGATGTTTAATGTGGTGTCGAGTGCAATCCCAGCTTTTACATCATAGGTTGTATCGTCCCAAGTAAATTGGAATGGCTTTTCAACCGATTGATTAAGGGCGCTGCGGTGTAGTTGTTTCCAATCGATATAAATATTATGTCTATCGTTAAAACGGTGAATAAATTCAAAGAAAGGTAAAAACTGAGAGTCTTCAAGCTTTAAATCTTGCTCAAAGTCTAATGAGAAATCATTACCAAGTAGAGGGTCGTTTACATCTATAGTTGAATCTGTATTAGCGTAAAAGCCACCGACACGAATGATAGTATCATTCGCGGCATAGGCGCTATAGCTAGTCATCAGGGCCAATAACGTGGCAGTGATAAATGTGGAACTTTTAAACATTAAAAGTAACTCCGCAATCTCTTATAATTTTTATTTTGTAGCTGTTGAATCGTGTCAACAGTCTATGGACATCGAAAACAGCATAACAGTATATGTGGAAATGTGAACGATATGTTTCAAAAAATGTCTGAATTGTTTGATCTAATGCATACAAACTGTATTTTTCGCTGCTTTTGAAGGGATTTGTAGTTGATCCAGCGGTATAGATAAGGGAGTTGTGCTAGCTCCAAAAGGACAGTAAAGCGAGTTATTATTCTAAATGTTTGAAGTGCAGTGAATATGCGTACATGAGTATATTCACTGAGCATCGGAACTTGTCGTCATCGATGGATCAGAGCGACAAGTTCAGATGAGGCGGTAATAGGATGTTTGTGCGCTACTTAGATTAAATACACTTAGATTAAATAAATTTCGGTAACAGGATAAGTAACCAAGTTAAGCCGCAAAAGAATAGGCTCATAAATACCGCTGCGGATGCAATATCTTTAGCTTGGCCGCTCAGAGGATGGATTTCATCGCTAATCCTATCGACAACAGCTTCAATAGCAGAATTTAGTAACTCGACAATAAGGACAACAAAAAGCCCCAAGATTAACAGAATACGCTCAACCGTAGTGACATCTACGAGTAAGGCAACAGGTAACATGATTGCAGCAAGAATTAACTCTTGTCTAAATGCTGCTTCATGTTTCCAAGCAAGTTTTAGTCCTTGCATTGAAAACCCAGTCGCTCTAATGACGCGCTTAATACCGTGGTTATTAGCAGGTTTCATATATCCCCATCTTATAATTGATTATTGTTTTACAGTGGTTGGTGCCCAAAATAGCGGGCTAGTATAATCGTAATATAACTAAATATGTAGTCAATTAAAGTCAAGTTCAACAACAATCTTGTTACATGTCACGCTTTCGCTACTTAATGGCTCAATGAAAGTTGACTAAGCGTATTATTTCAATAAGTCAGTCATTTAGCTGATGGCGAACCTCAAGCTCAGAACTAGGCTTCAAAACGAGCAATAGTCTTTTACTATTTATCGTCACCATGGAGCCATATATGACAAAGGTTAATAAGCTAAGTTCAAATAGGGAGCATTTACAGTTTTTGAATTGGCTGTTTTTACTGTTCATTAGCTTTGTTTCTATATCCGTTGAATTAAACGCTAGCGAAATATCAAAGCCCTCCTTGCAGCTTGCTACCGAATTCCAAGCTGATAGCTCGATGCAGATAGAAGACTATTTAGTCAGTGAAAAACTCGATGGCGTAAGAGGCTATTGGAATGGCAGCATAATGTTATCTCGTTCGGGGCGGAGGATTAACCTGCCCCAGTGGTTTACTAAAGGCTTCCCTGCTTATCCTATTGATGGCGAACTATGGATAGGGCGCAACAAGTTTGAGCAGGTTTCAGCAATTGTTCGAAAACACCATGCTAGCGATGCCCAATGGCAACAGGTTCGATTTATGGTATTTGATCTACCTGGAGAAAGTAGCCCCTTTGCCACCCGGTATAAGAAAGCGTTAACTGAATTAGCTAATATCAGTTGCTACATTGAGGTGATCCCACAGTTTTCAGTTACAGATAAATCAGCGTTAGATAATCAACTAGCCGCTATTGTTGAAAACAATGGTGAAGGGTTGATGTTACACAGAAAAGGTGCGTTTTACCGAGTTGGCCGCAGTCACGATATCGTTAAGTTAAAACCCTTCTATGATGCTGAAGCAACAGTACTTGCCCATAAACAGGGTAAAGGTAAATACACTGGCATGATGGGGGCGCTGCTGGTGGAAAATGAGCAAGGCGTTCAGTTTCGTATAGGCACTGGTTTTACTGATAGTGAACGACGTAACCCTCCTCAAGTAGGCAGTGTGATCACTTATAAATACTTTGGTAAAACCCAGAAAGGGACACCAAGGTTCGCTAGCTTCCTGCGCGTGCGTGATCCCATATAGGGGAAGGGTCAACGTTTGTTGATGTTATTTCAATATGGAAGCAGAATAATTCCAATTACGTTGGGTATAACTGTAGGATAACGCAATTCTTTTTTGGCTTACCGGTGTGTTAGGAGATAAATTGATTAACTATAAACGGCGAAGAAAGTACAAATATAACCTGCACTCAGTACTGACCTATGCCACGGGATTATCAGTTGATGACCCGGTAGCAAACCGTTTTATTGAGATAGATGAGAGCGGTCTACTCACCATAAAGCCCGGCTATGCTTGGGATGGCCCTAGTAGCCCTGCAATTGACAGTAAGAATTTTATGCAAGGTTCACTCATTCATGATGCGCTATATCAGTTAATGCGTGAGGAGATACTGCCGCAATCAGCGAGACAGCGTGCCGATGAAATTTTAAGAGAGGTCTGTTTGCAAGATGGTATGTCGGCCTTTCGTGCTTGGTATGTCTACCAAGGCGTAAGAATAGGTGGGGGAAAATCAGCTAAACCTGATCTACTAACAGCGCCTTAGTTTTTGGGAAATATATATTTCATTGCTTTATGATGGTCTATCTTCGATTGACCATTATGCTTTAAAGACAATTGTAATTTTTAGCGGCTTTTAAGCATAAACCTCTAAGCCATCTATGGCTGGGGTCGTTGGTGCGTGATGAATGCCAAAACATCGCAACTTCAAGCGATTCTGTTAGAAACGGAGTGTTAAGCTCTTTTAAATTATGGATTTGAATGTATTGCTGAACTGCTGTTTTGGGGAATAGCCCTATATAATCGGTGCGCATGATTACTGGTAACATTTCCATAATGCTACTCGCTTGCCAAGCGACGTTTCGTTGGCCTAATAAACCTTCACTCTGCAAGCCTCGTCCAATAAGGTAGCCATCATCTTTATCAAACTTGGAGTGAGTAACGTGTTTTTCATTTAAGAATTGCTCGACGGATATGCTGCTGCCGGTGAGTCGAGGGTGATCTGATCGACACAGTAGTTGCAAGGAGTCTTGCATGATCACTTTCGAACGTAGGTTTGAATGTTGGTTTGCGACGACTTCAATCACCAAATCACATTGTTGTGCTCTAAGTTCGTTGGTCATATCTCGCCCGAGTAATGGCTCAACTTTTACGCTGGCGAGCGGGGCTTCTATACTCATCAAGGTACTAAGCTCCGGTAATAGTGTAAAACCAAATACACTTAATGCACTGATCCCAAACCGCCGCTCACATTCCGCAGCGATGAAGTTTTTATGCTCGGGTAGCATGTGGGCAATGCTCTCTACTGAGTTTGCCAGCGTCGGATATACATCTATTGCAAAAGGAGTTGGGGTGATGCCATGGCTGCCACGAATAAATAGGGAATCTTCAAAAATATCTCTTAATCGGCTAACACTCTGACTGACCGCAGACTGGGTGATCCCCAGCCGCTTAGCCGCTTTAGTGAAGTTCTTTTCTTCGAAAATAGCAACAAAAGTTGGAATTAGACTGTAATCTGAGTGTTTCATTTACTTATGCCGTTTATCATATTTAGCTCTTGATATTAGATATCTTATATCAAGTATCAGCCATCTTATAAGCTTTTTAATTATTCTATTGCCAACTTAAAGTCGTTAATTAAACATACTAAGCGTGGTTATGATGAATAAAACTCTCCTTACTCTATCTATAGCTGGGGCTATGTCTTTATCTGGGCTTGCGATAGCGCATGATAATGAAGCCAATCGATTTGATAATGTCGAAGTGACCATTCCTACATTATCCCATGACTACTATCTTGGCGAAGGTTCTGGAGCGACTCATTTTTGGCATGGCTCAGATAAAGACATGCTGTGGACCGCTACGGGTGGCAACGACGCTTTTGACGCCAAGTCAAACAAGGTTCATCCGCAATTAACTGCACATTCTAAAAAAATGGAAAAAGGCGTCTTTGCTTATAAAGACAAGTTCTTCCAAGTTTACGGTTATGGTTTAACGTCACCGATGATAGTTGACGGCGATGAGGGGTTACTCATTTTTGATCCGGTAGAATCAGTGGACAAAATGAAATCTGTCATGGAGGACTTCCGCAAAGTTACCGGTAACAACAAACCTGTCGCGGCAGTGATGTATTCACATTGGCATCCAGATCATTATGCTGGTGTTCGTGGCATTGAAGGCGCTGAAAATGCGAAGATTATTGCTCATGAAACCTTTATGGCTAATGTTGTAAAAGGCTCAATGGGTGGCACTGGACCTGCGCTAGGTTTCCGAGTCGATTACTCGCTAGGTACCTTACTCAATGTAGAAGAAGCTGGCCGAATTAATGGTGGCCTCGGGCCCGATTTTGAAATACGAGAACACAGTCTAATTGCTCCTAATGTTTTAGTTAAAGGGACGAACGGAATACTGCAAACTGAGATCGCTGGCGTTAAGATTGAATTCAAGCATGTGCCTTCAGAAGCTTCTGATGAGATCACCGCCTATTTCCCAGAGTTTGACTTGTTATTTGGTTCTGAAGTCATTCAGGGTGAGAGTTTCCCTAACTTGCATACAATTCGTGGTACTAAATACCGTGATCCAAGTATTTGGTTCCCTGGTGTTGATACGCTACGTGAATATAAAGCTGAAGCCATGATGCTCTCACATGGGCGTCCAGTTGTTGGTGGAGCATATGTCGATGATACGCTAACCGCATACCGTGATGCGATTCAGTTTACCTATGATCAGTCAATCAAAGCCATCAACAATGGTTCAACTCAAGAAGACCTAATTCGAGAGATAAAGTTACCAAAGCATCTTGAAAATCATCCTTGGTTGGGAGATTTTTACGGCTCTATACGTCATGCTGCGAAGCAAATTTTTGTTGGTGAGATGGGCTGGTTTGACGGTGACCCAACAACGCTGAATCCGACATACTCAGTCGCGGCTTCTGAGCGCTATATTGCTATGGTTGGTGGTAAAGAGCAAATGATGAAGTTTGCTATGGATGCCTGCAACAATGACGATTTTCAGTGGTGTGCAGAGCTTGCTACCCACGCAATACGTGTTGATCTCAATGACATGGAGCCTAGATTACTTAAAGCCAAGGCGCTACGTGAGTTAGGTTACCGCGAAACGAACAACAACTGGCGTAACTGGTACCTGACTTCTGCACAAGAACTTGACGGTACCATTGATTATTCAAAGAAGATTAACCTTCAAGCGCCAGATTTGATGGCTGAGTTTGAACCCGCTCAATTGGTTAATGCACTTCGTTTCGGCTTAAATGCCGAACGTAGTCAGGACCAGCATTTTACCGTAGCGTTTGAGTTTACTGATACTGACGAAACCCATGCAATTGAAGTTAGACGCAGTGTGGCGCAGTTCCATAAAAACTATGACAATGCAGCCAAAGCGACTGTGAAACTGACCAAGCCAGTATTTCTTGGTTTGTTGGTTGGAAAAGTTGATTTCACTAATGCCGTAAAAGAAGGTTATATCAAGTTAGAGGGTGATGCTAAAGCGGTACCTGAGTTCTTTGGCTTGTTTGATAAGCCAGCAGAAAATCCAAAAATTACTGTACGTTGATCTATGAGTCAAGCATGCCACTTTTTACAAGTGGCATGCTTATCGTAGCAAGTTGTTTAAAGATTTAATCGCTCAATGAGAGTTTTGACTGCCTACTTCAGCGTTGAATGAGCTGATAAGGGATCCCCATTTTGTAATTTATTCGCTATGAATTGGATAGTAAAAAATACTCTGAGTTGATCAAGCTCTCTTACTGATTGGTATAAGATTTAATTTATGAAACAGATAATCTGCCTAGTAGGCACACTTTTTATTAGTTGCTCTGCTTGGTCATGTGGCAACCATGTTGACTGGTCAGTACCGCACATTCATCATCACGATGCATTGGTTACCGCTGCTAATGAATCTGAACCAACCGCCCCAAAAACCATTAGCTTGAGTGACATATATGACGGTGTGTTGTTAACGCCTGACAGTGTTGATGAGAACGCGGAGCATCAACACACCAAAGAGGATCAACATCGTCATAAGTGAAATAACCTGTTTTAGTTCGCAGGTCATTGACTCAATGACGCTTTAAACACTGAGCAGAAGGTATCCACCAACAAGTGCTATCACGCCGCCTGATGAACGAACTAAACGGTTTCGAGGGTCCTTATCTTGCATCGCAATCCCCAGTATCACACCCACAATATGTATTGCTGATGTACCACAGATAAACCCAAGAACATAGAGAGCGGGCTCTGCAAGTTGCGGCATTTCTACGCCGTGTGCATGGCCATGAAATATGGCGAAAGTAGCGACAAAGGCCATGACTAACCACTGAGGTAACTTCCTATCGATCGCTAAGGCGAGGCCTAAGAGTAAAACAGAAGCAGCAATTCCAAACTCGACAAATGGTATAGGAAGGGCAAGCAGCCCTACTATCCCGCCAAAAAGCATGAATAGAACAAATACTGTAGGTACGGTCCAGATAGCTCTGCCACCAAGTTTAGTACTCAGGATCCCAACACATATCATCGCTAACATGTGATCAAATCCGAGAACTGGATGATTAAACCCAGAGATAAAACCGCCAGTAGAATGAAGCTCATGGGCTTGTGCTGGAAGGCTTAAGAAAACTGTCAGTATAGACAAAGTGATAAAGCGCATAATCATAATAATCCTTTATATGATGGACTCAGAAAGATTGCAGCAATCTACACCACATTCAAGCTATACAAATTGATATAGACCAATAGCTTGGTAAACATTGTGCAAGTTTTAACGACATACAAAGCAAGCCCATAATGCTTATCTTTGAAAAGGGAAGGGTTGTGGTAGGTACTGCGGTGCAAAATAATGGCTAATAAAAAAGCGCTGAATTCAGCGCTTTTTTATTAATACTGGGAAATCGATTACTTGTGGCGTTTACCTGCACGCTTAAGCGCTTCATTCTCTTTACGAGCCTTCTTTTTAGCTTCTTTCTCAGCCATGATTTTAGCGACTTCGACTTTCTCAACTTCTGCCATCGCAGGGGTTTCAAGTGAAAGTAAGCCCATTTTTCCTGAGCGAAACTCATGTAATACTAACTCTGATGCTTTGTGCAGATCGATACGTCCACCAGGACGCATAGCGCCGCGTTGACGACCAATGGCTTCAAGTAGCTCGATATCGGTATCGGGCAACTCTTTTAATTTATAACGTTCTTTAATCGCTTCTGGGTATGCCGCTAAGAAGTATTCAGCGGCAAACATAGCCACATCTTCATAATCCATTGCGGTGTCTTTAATTGCACCTGTAACCGCTAGGCGGTAACTGCTTTTATCGTTGTCGACCTTTGGCCATAAAATACCAGGGGTATCTGATAGCACGATACCATTACGCAAGTTAATCCGTTGCTGGACCTTTGTAACCGCTGGCTCATTACCTGTTTTTGCAATAGTACGACCCGCTAAGGTATTGATGATGGTTGATTTTCCTACGTTGGGGATCCCCATAATCATGGTGCGGATATCTTTTTCAATTTTGTCGCGGCTAGGGACAAACTTGCGACAAAGATCAGGGATCTTTTTTACCTGTGCTGCTTGCAAGGTGGTGATAGCCATGGCTTTTACCCCTTGCTCTTGCTCAAGGTATTCAATCCATTGTTGGGTGACAACAGGATCCGCTAAGTCAGATTTATTCAGTAGTTTAATACATGGTTTATCACCACGTAGTGAGGACACCATGGGATTTTCGCTGCTGTATGGAATACGAGCATCTAGCACCTCAATGACGAGATCGACTTGAGGCATAACCTCTGCGATCTCTTTTTGTGCCTTATGCATGTGCCCGGGATACCACTGAATTGCCATCTGCTTGCTCTTTGTTCGAATAACGATATGGAGGGGATTTTACCTTGTTGCAGTTAATTTTAACAAATAAAAAGCGCCCGAAAGCGCTTTATTAGCCGTTTAAGCGTTAAATAACACCTAATTCACGCAGACGTTCCATCAAATAACTATCGGCAGTGTAGTTTTCCGATAGTTTAACTTCAGGTTTAGGATGTAAAAACAGCGGTAAAGAGACGCGCGCTTTTGTCATATCGCTGCCTTCAGGGTTTATCACTCGATGGCTGGTTGATGGGAAGTATCCGCCAGAGGCTTCTTGTAACATATCACCTATGTTGATGATGATATTACCAAAGTCGCTAGGTACATCTATCCAAGAGTCATCTTTTAACTGTACTTGTAAGCCAGGTTCATTTGCCGCGGGTAGCACCGTAAGCAAGTTAATATCTTCATGGGCTGCAGCGCGGATAGCACCAACTTCTTCGTCGCCAGACATTGGCGGGTAATGCAGAACACGTAACAGTGTTTTCTGACTGTCTGCAATCATCTTTGGCAATGCCATCGAAAACTTGTCTTTTACCTCTTGTGGTGAGTGCTGCTCAACCCAATCAAGCAGTTCTGCTGCGAGGCTATTAGCACTGTCGTAGTATTTCAATATATTAGCTTTTAGCTGTTCTGGAATACGGCCCCATGGGTAGACATGATAGTACTCTTTAATATCCTTGACCGTGTGACCTTTGGCTGTTTCTGATATTTCAGCAGGGAAGAAGCCATCCTGAGTTTCTGGCTTAAATAGAAAAGCTCTTTTCTCTTCAGTATTAAAGAAGGCTTGCCACTCGCTGTAGATATCTTCAACCAGTTGTTTGTCGATAGGGTGGTTGCTTAACACGCCAAATCCCGTGTCTCGTAGCGATTTTACAAATTTCTCAGCACTGTCTGCTGCTCTGTAATCAATTGTCTCTAGTTGCATATTCTCTATTCTTATTTTTAGTTAACCCGAGGCAAGTTTAGCGGCGCTGTTATATCGACGCAATCATCGGTGAGCTAGATCACACTTACTATTGTTTTACACAGTGAAAAGTGACTTGTTATATATGGTTATTGCGATATATATTAATGTGTTAGCAATCAACACGCCCCTAGTACTATACTGCTAAATACTTTTAATTTATTTAACGGATGAATAGTAATCACATTATTTTTTAGCATTATTGACCGAAATAGTTCATCTTTATGTTATCTGCTCGGTAAGATTAATCGGGCATATAAACTAATTTAACAATAGATGAATGTAATTTGTTTTATCTAAGGTCTATATGATCAAGTCATTCGGTATAGATAGAGTAGTTCTCATGCGCAAACTAACAGATTTTGAAAAACAGGTAATAGAACAAAAGGGCACTGAAAGACCCTATAGCGGCGAGTTTTATCAGCATGATGCACGAGGTGTGTATTGTTGTAAAAAATGTGATGCTCCCTTATACCGCTCTGAGAGCAAATTTAATGCTCATTGCGGTTGGCCTGCCTTTGATGATGAAATTGGCGGAGCGGTAAAACGCAATATTGACGCCGATGGCCGTCGTGTAGAAATAGTGTGTGCTGAGTGCGATGGGCACTTAGGACATGTATTTGAAGGCGAGTTTCTTACCCCTAAAAACGTAAGACACTGTGTTAACTCGGTATCGATGGTTTTTAAGGCTACAGATGAGTTGGAGACAGCAGAGAATAAGAAAGAACTAGCAACATTTGGCGGAGGTTGTTTCTGGTGTACTGAGGCTGTCTTCAGTGCCTTAGAAGGGGTAAAATCAGTCGTATCTGGTTATGCTGGAGGCAGCGCAGTAGATGCTAATTATCGAGCTGTGTGCAGTGGCATGACAAGTCATGCTGAGGTGGTGCATATCGAATTCGACCCTGATGTCATTAGTTATGAAAGTCTACTGGAAGTATTTTGGCAAAGTCATGACCCGACCACTTTAAACAGGCAAGGTAATGACAGTGGGCCTCAGTACCGCTCTGTTGTCTTTATTCATAGCGACAAACAAGCAGAGCTTGTAAATGGGATGATTAACACCCTGACCAAAGCGGTTGTTTGGCCGGATCCTATTGTTACAGAAGTCTCTGCTTTCGATGGTTTTTATCCTGCAGAAGATTACCACAATGACTATTTCGAACTTAACGGCGAGCAGCCATACTGCCAAATAGTGGTGAAGCCTAAAGTCGATAAAGTTAAGGCGTTATTTGCAGAACTGCTTAAAAGTCAGTAATCGGAGTTTATTCGATCGCTATACTTTATACGAAGAGGCCTCATCACTATGTAAATGAATTGTTTTGATTTTGTTGGTTAGTGGGTTTGAAATTTGTTGCTAATCATTTATCATAACCTTCAACAGTTAGGTTACATTTTAATGAGTATATGCAAGCGTTTAGCCAAAAATCCTTCAGTTGCTTTTTATGCTTATGTCATCCTGAAATTAAAGTGGATTTGTTAGCCACTAAGCTGTCTGATTATTCATTTAGTGAATCAAAATTAAAAGGATTAATTGATCAACATCGGGTTTGGAGTGTCGTCGCTCGAAATATCAATAAACTAGATACGGACTACTTTTCTGCAGAGTTTTATGATTGGCTTAATAAAGCAAATGAGCGATGTAAACGTAAAACACTGCAACAGTTTAAAGTTCAGAGCCAAATAGCGGCTAAGTTTGATCGTTTAGGCATCAGCTATCGATTCTTTAAGGGCAGTGATTTAGCACTGCGTTTGTATGGTGATTTAGTGGCTCGCTCTTCAAATGATATTGATCTATTAGTCGCAGAGACTGATGTAATTGCAGCCGAAGCTATCTTGCTTGAATTTGGCTACAGCGCCATGTATGGACAGTTTTCTGACTCATGTATTGCATCAAAGTTGCATAATGAACGCAGTAAAGACAGATCTTATAACGCCAAAAACTTACCTTTGATAGAATTACATTTGCGGATAGGAAACATTGAAACGGAATTCACTAAAACCGTTACTGATACGTTGCTTAAAAAGACTAACTCATTAAGCGTGATTGAATACCTATATTTATGCTATCACGCCATGAGAACCAGTTGTCACCGTGTTAAATGGCTAGTAGATATTGCAAGTTATCATGAAGCCCTTAGTCGTCAAAACCCTGATTGGCACCTGACTAAGTGGGCATTGGCTAAGCGCTATGGCTTATCCAAACAAGTTTCATTAATGGAAAGACTATTAGAAACTAGTTTTGCTTTGTCGGTGACCGCGGTTCCTTCATGGAAAGAAAAAGCGTACGAACAACATATCATAAAAACATGGCATTCTGTTCCTCAAAATAGTGGTGGTTTTTATAGTGTAGTGGTAATGCCATTTTTGTTGGAGGGCTGCTATAAAAACCAACTATTGATATTAAAACACTATATTTTTGGCGTCGATCATTTGGATAAACCATTTATTAATCAATTTGCAATAACTGATGGTCGACTTGCACGAATATTAATCCCCGTTAGAAAAGTATTTCGGTTATTCAAGCGAGTAAAAAGTCTATGAAGTCAGTACTCATAGTGTTACGTCGTAAGTTCGCGTCATTCTTGAGGCGAGGTCTGTTTTTTAAGCTTGGTTTTATCCCAACCTGGTTACTTCTTGGAGCCGCTAGAGCGATGGTATTAGTATTCGCTTTTGCTCGTTTAGCGCCTTTTTTGGGAAGGAAAGTGGATAAAGAAGCTTGGGACCAACCTATGCAACCCCTCAGTGTGAATACCATCAAGAAAGCGCAAAAAATATCAAGGCTGATTGTGACAACAGTTCGCTATTGTCCATGGAATGCAAACTGTTTAGCGCAGGCCATAGTCGCCAGGTTTTGGCTTGCGCTTTGTGGGGTCCCTTACCGTATCTATTTTGGTTTGCGCCGTGAAGACGCTGACTTAAAGGCACATGCATGGGTTTGCAGCGGAAGCTATTTTGTTTCCGGTGGTGACGGTTTTAAAGGGCATACTGTGGTGGGGTGTTATGGCTGTAACACTGAATCTACAGCAGAGTGTAAGTGATGTTCTCCTTTCTACAACGGCTAAAAACGCAGCTTTTAAGACGTCGGCCTCAATTTAGATATAGCTGGCGCTTTATTTTTGCAGATGGCGATATTGCTGTTCATCGAAAAATAATGTTTGTAAGCTTTAGGGCAAAGCCCGTCCTAGCTTTAGTGTTTTTATATCAATTGTCTGTATGGCTTATCTATTGGCATTGGCGAATTATGTTTCGCGCGATGAAAATCCATTCCCAAAATGCAGAGCTTGCTATTAGCCAACAAGTGGTTGGAATATTACGAGCAGGCATAGGCCAGGGAATTAGTGCCTTTGAGTATTACCATTTCCAGCTTTATCAAAAGCCAGCTTCAAGTTGGTGGCAGTATGTGTTTGATTATCAACTGCCATATTTTCATTCCGTGTATCAGAGGTTCGAGCCTACTGCAATATCTAAGCAATTTATGCTCAATAAAGGAGTGTTTGCAGATACCTTAAAAAATGCTGGTGGTCGTTCTGTAGCGACGCTTGATATTATCGAACTAAATGCCCCATGGCCTATAAATGATTGGTTAAATTTGTCTCGTCGTGTATTTATTAAGCCTGAAGGCGCGTCGGGTAGCAAGGGGTGTGTCTGTTTGTATGAGACTGACAATTGGCAATTTGAGTATCAAGCTGATGTTTATTCTGGCACGGCTGGATTACAAGCTTTAAAGGCGCAGTTACCTAAAGGTAACTACATCATTCAACCGTGTTTAGAAAATCATCCTCAACTGAACGTATTACAACAAAGTAGCAAGGTCATTACTTTACGTGTCGTCACTTGTTTTGATGCGGACGAACCGATTGTGGTAATGGCAAACCTTGAGCTAAATAATGATTCAAATAAGCGTATGGATATTTTTGTAATCAATATCGATGACGGCAGTGTGCAATTTGATGGCGATTCTAGCAACCCACGTGATTCTGATGGCTTTACTCCGATAGTGCTACCCCATTGGGATGATGTGCTGTTAGAAGTGATTAAAGCGCATCAGTTATGTAAGGATATACACACCGTAGGCTGGGATGTTGTGATAACCATTGATGGTGTGTTGCTGTTGGAAGGTAACGTTAACTGGGGAATAAATGTCATGCAAGTTGTTAGGCAGCAGCCATTACTACCTTTATTGAGCAAAGCAAGTTCACGATATCGGCAATCAAGTTAATAAACCGGTGAGTTGCTCTGATATCGCCTCTCCGTACTCCTTAGTTGAATTAAACTTTGATAATTCAGGCAAGAGCATACGGTAACTGTCACATTGGTGTTGTAGCTGTCGGTTGAGCTTGAAAAATGTTTCTTGTTGTTTAAATAGCCTAACAAGGTGTCGCCGATAGGTGAAGTGGTGCAGTTGTTTAAAAGAGTCAAAACGGCTTAGCTTTATGATGTTTGCTTTGGAGTCTTGAGCACGATCTGAAGAGATAAAGATACATTTTATGATGGGTTGAGCTTGTATAGCAAACCTGTCATCGGGGATGTCCCAACCTAGTTTGTTAACACCTGGCGCGGTGGTCGATAAAGTGCTGATGTTCAGATCCATGTCAACCAAATTCGTGGGGCTGAGCTTGAAACGCTTATGCGCGGGGTTTACACATAGTTGATGATTGTGGTTGTACTGAAGGGCGACAATGTCGTCAGTATATACAGTCTGTTTTGCTTGAATTAGCGCTGTAGCCAGCGTACTTTTGCCTGTTCCGCTATCAGCTAAGAGTATTATCGCACCTTTAGCTGTCGCTAATGCTAGGCCGTGTAGTGGGATTTGGCCATTGAGGTGCAACAAGGTGCCCAGTCCAGAGCCTAAAATAGCGGTAATAGCGTGAGATTCAGTCAAGTCAGGATAAAAGTTGTAACTAATTTTTCTTTGTTTTTCAATCAGCAGTGAACCGAACAATGGCTGATTGATTAACGCTTGCTCGCCATTAAACTGAAGATTTCTATAGCTAGAAATAACGTTAGATAAAGAGAGTGGAACGGGTGCTGAAGATATCTTTATACTCGCTTTTTCATGTGTTAAGGCAGCCGGAAGCAAAAGCTTGGTTTGTACGCATAAGCCGTAAAGTTTGTAGGTATTTGTTTTCGTCACTGAATACTGAGGCCATTTGAGTTTGATGGCGAAACATATTAATAGAATAAGTTATTAATGGAAAATGAATATTAAGGGAGATTGGTATAAATGTGGCTTAATTTGCGTTTGATTTATGGTTACTTGGTTAATTTATGGAAGCAAGCGCCTCGGTTACTGTTAATCGCTTTCGGCTTACTACTGCTGAGTAGTATTACCGAAGGTATTGGCATTTTAATGTTAATACCGATTATAAATGTCATGTCGGATCAAGCTGGCTCGCTCCCCTCTTGGTTGGCAAATATCAAAGGGATTGAGTCGCTACCGCTATTGTGGGTGTTAGTGGTGTTTTTGTTATTGCTACTATCTCGTGCGGTGTTGATTTTTTTCCGTGAAAGGGTGATGAACCGAATTCGGCTGCAAACCACCGATGCATTGCGCAGTCAGCTGTTTAAGTCATTTCTTTATGCCGACTGGACGAGCCGGTTAAGCTCTGCAAAACATCAAGAACTCGAACAATTAACTAACGGTGTAAACAGAGTCGGCATGACGACTTTTTATATTTTGAAGTTGGCCATTGTCATCACCATGTTTAGTGCATATGTTGTGGTATCGGTATTAGTGGCACCTATGGCGCTAATTTTGACAAGCGTAGTGGGGATATTGCTGTTGTTCATCTTTCGTCGAGTTTTTACGCTGGCGACTCAGTTTGGTAAGGGCTTAACCAATAATAACCAGCAATTATATCAACGGGTACTTTTTTTTCTTAATGGCATGAAGTCAGTAAAAGCTGGTGCTTACGAAGTTGAACAATTACAGACGTTTGAAGATAGTCAGTACGATTTAAGAAATAATCAACAGACGTACCATAAAGCAACTACGCTGAGAGTTTTAGGCGTTCAATCTGTCAGTGCATTTCTTATTTGCACACTGGTTTATTTAGGTTTGCATTTTTGGCAGTTCGGTATCACAGAACTTGCCGTGTTTGTCGTGATTTTCAGCCGAATGATGCCGATGTTTAACGAAATGCAGAGCAATGTTCAACAGTTACTGCATATGTTGCCAGCTTATAACGATATTAAGCTTACTATCGATAGCAACTTACAATCTAGTGAGCAAGGTGCTAACGCAGAAGTCGTTTTCCCCAAGCGTAGTTTAACTCTCGACACGGTCAGTTTTAGCTACCCGCAGCGCAGCGTTACACTCGACAAACTGTCAGTAACATTCCCGCTAAACCAGATCACCTTAGTTTCAGGGCCATCAGGAAAAGGAAAAACAACGGTGATTGACATTTTGGCCAGTATTCTCGTGCCAAGTGGTGGAAGCCTTTTGTTAGATGGTAAGCCTTTGCGCTTGGCGCAACGCCGTACTTGGCGGCAGCAGATAAGTTATTTATCGCAAGAGTCATTCTTGTTTAACGGTAGCGTAAGAGATAATTTACTGTTTGGCGAGAGTGCAACTGACAGCGAGATCTGGCGTGTATTAAACTTATGCCAAGCCGATTTTGTGGCGGAATTACCTAGGCAACTTGATAGTGCAATTGGAGAGGGTGGTGGGCAGTTATCTGGCGGGCAACGCCAACGACTGGTCTTGGCCAGAGCATTATTGCGCAAACGTTCACTGCTGATATTAGATGAAGCCATGAACGCTTTAGATGCAGATAATGAAAGAAAGATATTGCGAGTATTACAGCAGTTACGCCCTGAGATGACGATAGTGATGGTGAGTCACAGCGAGCAAGCTCTCGACTTCGCCGATTGTGTGGTGAGATTGCCCTAGCTAAAACGTAGCTGGGCATGCTCGTTTTATCGTCATAGCTGGTGTTTACGGTTAATAGGCATGCTAGCCAGTGCGTTCACTACCTGTGTCTTGCTATAGGTGCATCTGATGGGTTTAAGCCTGCAACATTTGGCTAACGTATTGTATTAGGTTGTTCTAAATCTTGTATTGTCGAGCTGTGAGTGAATGCTTGCACTGCAAAACGCTGTAGGCAAGTATTGGAGCTTGAGCTAATAGTTATTCT
>NZ_JBFRMK010000316.1:1295-12117 GCF_041470405.1 Shewanella sp. 10N.286.45.A1 | reverse complement strand
CAAATTGAAAAGCTTTGCCCATTTGAATGGCTAAAATTTGTTCGCGATCTCGCCCTGGCATTTACACTAGTGATCTTTTTAGCACTTCTATTTGCGGCATTGTTATTTAACAACCAGTTTATCAACCGTCATCAGCAACTATTGAGCGAGAATATTAATGAATCTGCTCACCACATTGGAAACCTGACTCAGGCCCATATTGACACTCACGCACAAGTATTAAATAGTGCCGCAAATTGGTTAAGTTTGAGTGAAACGAGCATCGAGCAACAACAAACGGCACTTTCGAAATTACACCAGCAGTACCCCGGATACATAACGATGCTAATCGCCGATGATCGAGGCATGATAGAGAGTGCTAGCCCCGTATCATTGCTCAATGGTGCAGATAAGTCTGCAGACTTAGATGTGTCAGATAGAGACTATTTTATTGAGGCATTCGTAAATCAAAATTCTTATATATCACCCGTTTTTTTAGGCCGAGGCTTTGGCAATGATCCCATCGTCGCCATTAGCGCCCCCCTCTATTCACCACAGAATGCCTACCAGCCTATTGGCATCATTGAAGGGTCTCTAGACCTCGAACGATTTAAGGAAATAGACAGAACTAATAAGCTATATAGAGATCAGTATATTGTACTTGTTGACAGACAGAACCGAGTTGTCTTCTCTTCACCAGAGCTCACTATTCAACCACTGAGTAATTTTAGCTACTCAAAGGATAATGCTCTTGATACTAGTCTATTACCCACCTTGAATATCCATGACAAAGCTAACATGTCACCTGAATATGTATACGCAGCTTATGATCTCGATATCGGATGGACTCTTTATGTTCTCAATCCTTTTAGACCTTTAGTCATGCTTGTCGAGCAAATGTATATTGCTACTTTTGCGATTCTCGCCATTTCACTGCTGGTCATTTTTCTGATCACACGTATCATTAGTGGCAGACTAACCCGCCCACTTGAGAAAATCGCCAGAAAGTTCAGCACTTCAAATAAGAATGACAACAGTGACTATGACATTGATGAGGACTCACCAAAAGAGATCTACTCTCTCTATAAACGACTAAAGCAAAGCAAGAGCCAGCTTATTGGCTATCAGTTGGAATTGGAGGAAAAAGTATCTTTAAGAACGTTTTAGCTAGAGCTGGCGAATCAAAAGTTAAAGTCATTAGCAGAGAGAGATCCTCTCACAGGACTCTATAATCGTCGCTATGCTGAAGAACAATTTCCATTGGTTCAAGAAAGCTGCCAAAGAAGCGATGAAGTGATTGCAATTGCTATCCTTGATTTGGATAGGTTTAAGGGCATTAATGACACCTATGGACATTTAGGTGGTGATCAGACGCTTAATACAGTTGCTAAGCTTCTTGAAAAAGACTTTAAGCGTGATGGCGATATTATCGTACGTTACGGTGGAGAAGAGTTCCTCATCATTATGCCGCTTTGTAATGCACTAAAAATTGAATCTCATCTCGACAGTTTTAGGCAGAGGCTTTCACAAGTCATTATTCACAACCCAGACGACAAAACTGAGTTTAGTGTTACTGCCAGTATTGGTGCCGTCATCGCTAACGGCACTTATAGTGCTTTGTTAGAAGACTGGATTAAACAAGCTGATTTGAACTTGTACCAAGCAAAAAACAGCGGCCGAAATAAGTTAGTATTTACCACTTTAAAAGATAATAACAACAAGGTTAATCGGTAATTATTGTATCCATTTTTTCAAGCATAAAGCCAAAAAATGGATTCCACTTTTGCCGCAGTATTTCACTTGGAGGCACACTGAGCACGCCGCGTTCACCTTTAGAGGCTCCAGCCCCTATTTGAATTCTTTGTCTTAACGGCGTTTTTAGCGGGCCGTATAACTCATCTGTTTTCGGAAACGGTAGTGCGATATGTGAAAGTGAGTAAACTTGTTTAGGCCATTGTTCATTAATCGCTACAATATCGTGATTGGAGGCTATAGTTCTGGCCTGAACTTCTCCTTCATCTTCACCAGTATTCTCTATCAAAGTAAAGTTGAAATTTAGCTCAGTCGACCCCATAAAATCTGCATAGGTTGATAACGGATCCGTCTCGATTAAGCTTAGGTTTACTTGAGTTCGGTTAATATCAAACATCACTAATTCATGCTGCTTATTCGGTAATTGCAGGTACAGGTCATTGACCACAGCCATGCTATCAACGGTGTCATCAGTTAAAGATTGGAACGTTAATATCGGCGCAATTCGGGCTTTCGCATCACGGTCCAATTGCGAGATTAACTCAACATTACGCCTAGCAAGTTGATACACCACATCTCCAGCATTCACTGCAAAAGAACTGTATTTGAATGGGTCATACTCAGTCTGAATACTATTCCAACTTAGCTTATCAAGCCCTAATAGATGACCGAGCCTCGATTGCCATTTTGCCCCAACTGCCACAGGCGGGAGCCCTATGGCTGGCGATAGGAATACTAACCCTGAAAAATCTCCACTTTCCCCTTCAGTAATCTTCTCAAGCTCATGATTAAGCGCAAGCGCTGCGCCAGTTGAAAAGCCAACCACATAAAGTGGTTTATTTTGCATCACCAGTTTCAAGTGTTTAGTCGCTATAGATACTGCAGCAGCCATATCTTGCCAAGTTACATCAACAAGCCCAGACGGCAAGGTGCCATGGCCAGGAAGTCTTAGCCCTAGGACATGCGCAGTCTCTTTATAGTGTTTAGCGAAATGTTGCATCGCGTAGGGAGAGTCTGACATACCATGCAACAACAAAATACCGTAATCAGCTTGTTCATTTTTCCACTCAAAGCTTCTATTCCAATTTTGAGGCCATTTTTTTGGATCTGAATAACTTCCCGAAACATAACGATTAAGCACCAATAAAGATTCAGACTTGGTTTGGGATGTCACCGTATCTTCAACTTCCGCAAACAATTTATCCTCTAATAGCAAGTAGTCATTGAAACTAGCAATACTCGGCTGTTGCCGATATTGTGCCTCTAGCTCTGTGGTATGCCATAGGTCGAGGTCTGGACGGGAGTTTAAATACCATACAGCGGCTGCAATTAAGGCAATACTGGTTCCAATAGAGGAGTAAAAGAGTGCAAATGCTAAATGCTTTGCCGATCCAATTACAATGGATTTCATCATCAATAGAGCTCATTAATAAGTTGTTGGTATAAAAAGATATAGTGAGTAGAATACTGGCCAATAACTTTAACTTACACTGTTTTTAGTTGTAAACAAATAGACAATATTATGATTGGAACTGAACACGCTAATACGTGCTTTTACCTGCCTACGCCACCAAAACTCCCAGAAAAGTGGCACCACTTAGCTCCCGGTGCAACTCAAGCTTTAGTCGAGTTGAATGGTAACCATTGGCGCAAAATTTTGACCATCATGGCTAAAATTGTAGTCAATGATAAAGATTGGCGACAATACCGTGATCAGTATCTATTAAAGTGTGATGAATCAATTGCTATAGGCGCTAACAACCTGAGTAATGTGGCACAGCGACACATTATTTGTGGTAAAGAAAGTGCGGACGTTTTAAATCTAGATAGTACAGAATTTATAGCTATTGGCTTGCAGGGGCCAAGCTTGTTAAAGCATCCAGATCAAAATATTTATTTATGCCCCTATTTAGACTATCGGCAGTTTCCCAATACACAGATCGATTTATTAAGACTGGCTTTGGGTCTTGCTCCACTAAACGCGACATCCGATTAAAAAGCGCCAATGGGCACTTTTTAATCGAGCAGAATATTAATCGTAGATAGTCGGAATTGCATCACGTTTATGTTGCGTCATACGGTAGATATTCACTAAGCGATCATTAACAGCATCACTGACTTCTTTCCCTTCAAGAAAGTCATCAATCTGGTCATAGGTCAAGCCAAGTGCAATTTCATCTTCAAGCTGAGGCTGTCCCTCTTCAAGATCTGCCGTCGGTGCCTTATCAACTAATATGTCTGGTGCACCTAAAAACTTTGCAAGAGTGCGAACTTGACGTTTATTCAAGCCAAATAAAGGTGCCAAGTCACAAGCGCCATCACCCCATTTAGTATAGAAACCAGTGATATTTTCTGCGCTATGATCAGTACCAACAACTAATCCAGCAACAAGCCCTGCAATCTCGTATTGAGCGACCATACGCATTCTTGCTTTAACATTACCTTTCACAAAATCAATTTTATCAGTATTAGGTAACGCGATTCCAGCGGCTTCTATTGCCGTTAGCGTCTCAGAATGGACTCCGTTGACGCCCTCTTTTATATTCACGGTCACCTGTTTAGAAGGCTTAATAAATTGACAGGCTAGCTGCGCTTCATCTTCGTCTTTTTGGATGTCATACGGTAAACGCACCGCAATAAATTGATAACCAGAGTCACCGGTGTCAGCATTAAGTTCTTCGACAGCCAATTGGCACAAACGCCCAGCTAGAGAGGAGTCTACGCCACCACTTATCCCCAACACGACTGATTGAGTGCTTGATTGCTTAAGTTTGGCTTTAATAAATGCGACTCGTCTTTGTACTTCAAAAGCAGGGTCAATTGCTTTGAGTACTTTCATTTCCCTTAAAATCTGTCCTTTCACGTAATAAACTCCAATGACATCAGTTGTTAACTAAGAAACTCAACTATTATGATCGAAATAACATAACAATACACGGCTATATTAACTTGAATATGCAACAACTCCTCTTTAGCTTGCAATTATTTACTAGTCCTAGGGTTCACAGCTAAGATAGACTGAATTTATCGTTCCTATCAGTAAACATTGGCATGCAAGACACGATTAAATATTGGCACCCACAAATTGTTAAAGAGATGGAGCTTAGCAAAGCTTACTTCAACAATTTTGTATTCGATCAGCACGTACACCTAGATTACCATCTTGGTGTCGTTGATTACGGTTGCCAGGAATATCGCCATAAGGGATCGAGTTATCGTTTGAGCCCTCAGCAAATATCGACCTTAAACCCAGATGAAAGCCATAATGGTTTTAGTTTTTTAGACAGTGGCTACAGGGCGCATGTCATGTCTTTGCCACTTCACTATGTAAAAAACCTTGAAGCAGAATTTAAACAACCACTATTCTTTAATCAACCACTCTACCCTGATAGCGAATTGTATCGTTATTTTCTCATGGTACATAACCAGTTAACCCTTGCTAATGACTACGTCAGTTCCTTACAAGCTGAAACCATGCTAATGGCTTTTATGACTGAGTTATTCACCAGGAACAACGAAGCATCTTTAACGCAGCCTAAGCATTACCGTTTATCAGCAGCGCAGTTAGAGACAATAAAATCGCTGTTTCACGATGATATAGGTGCTAATTTTGATCTGGCGTCTCTTGCTAATACTGTCGCACTGAGTAAGTTTCAGTTTTTAAGGCAATTTAAAAGTGCTACCGGTATGACTCCCCATGCATACTTAAAACGGATGCGATTAGAGTATGCTAAGAAGGCGCTTTTAAGTGGAAGCAGCGTCAGTGATACTGCTCATCAAGTTGGATTTTTTGACCAAAGTCATTTCAATAAAGCCTTTAAACATGCCTATTTAACAACCCCGGCGTTGTTTCAACGCCAGACATAATGCGAGTCTAAGGCACCTTATATATCACCTCTGCTCCAAGCAATATCCACAACTATTTCCCCCAAGGGATTCAGTTAAACAATGGCAATTGCAGCCACTGCAATTTTTTACAATCAATATTACCGATAGTAAGTAATAATAAGGGTTAACAATGATACCTCCCTTTCTTAAAATTGAGATTTAAACTATTTATGGATGTTCAATTACTCATTTCTCTCGCAGTGATCCACACGATTGCTTTAGCTAGCCCAGGCCCAGACTTTGCGTTGGTCGTCAAACTATCGACTCAAGAAAACAGAGCAGTGGCGATTGCATCAGCTGCAGGGATCTCTGTAGCAATCCTCGCCCACACTCTTCTTAGTCTGACAGGATTGAGCTTGATCATTCATAGCTCTGAGCAATTATTTATACTAGTGCAACTTATTGGCGCTACTTACCTTGCCTGGATGGGGATTGGCGCTGCGCGCGCAGCTCTCTCACATTGGCGCGATCCTGTTGCCTTAGAGAAGGCACAGCAAAGCGAAGGTTTGAGTGTTAAAAACGGCTTCCTACAAGGGCTTTACACCAATCTATTAAACCCTAAAGCATTAGTGTTTTTTATCACCCTGTTTTCAACACTCATCACACCGCAAGTGTCATTACTGACTAAAAGCGTTGCCGCAATATTACTGTTCACTCTTTCTATGATGTGGTTTAGCTTTATTGCTATGGTGCTCACCAAACCCCGAATACAGATTAAGCTAAAGCAAGCGACACCAATAATAAACTTGCTAACGGGCTTTGTATTTATTAGCGTCGCATTAGTAATCATATCAGGAGTCATTTTATAAAAATCGCAATAATTACTGAGTGCCACATTCCTATTTGTGCACTCAGTAATTAGCGCTATCACCTGGCTTATCTTCAATCAGTTAGCTGGTATTTTTCCAAACGGTATAGAAATGCTTTATAAGACAGACCTAACTGCTTTGCTGCGCGAGTACGATTACCCTTATGACGTTGCATCGCTTGCAACAAACAATCCTTTTCAAAAGTCTCCCATTCAAAGCCGGTTTCGGGCAGAGTAAACTGTTTAGCATCAATAACACCTGGACTCGGAGTCAACTCTGCGACAAGCTCTTCTTCATCTCCGAGCAATACAAAACGCTCAATACGATTAGATAGCTCACGCACATTACCGGGCCAAGGGTAATCTAACAGTGCTTTCATGGTGGTGGAACTTAAGCTCACCGCTTCCAGACCGTATTGTCCACCATGAATTTTTAGAAAGTGCTCTATCAATCTGCCAATATCTTCTTGTCTTTCACGTAACGGCGGCATTTCAATTGGCACCACATTTAAGCGATAGAATAGATCTTCACGAAATCGTCCTTCTGCAACTTCAACTTTGAGATCTCGATGTGTTGCGGCAATAACTCTGACATCAAGTTTAATTTCACTATTTTGCCCTAGTCGAGAGATCACTCCTTCTTGTAAAAATCGCAATAATTTAGTCTGTTGCAGTAGAGGCAACTCTGCTACTTCATCTAAAAAGATGGTGCCCTCGTTTGCCGCTTCCAATTTACCAATTTTTTGACTGCTAGCGCCGGTGAATGCCCCTTTCTCTGCACCGAATAGCTCAGATTCAGCCAAGCTTTCAGGGATGGCGCCGCAATTTATGGCAATAAACGGTTTACTTCGTCTTGTTGATAATTGGTACAACGCTCTGGCGGCAAGCTCTTTACCTGTGCCACTTTCACCACCAATTAATACTGTTGCATCCGTAGCACTGACACGCTGAACACGGGTATACACCTTTTGCATGCAAGGCGCTTTGCCCACTAAGCCCACCAGCTCCTGTTGCTGAGATAGTTCAGAAGCTAAACGCTTATTATGCTGTTTGAGTTTAAGTGACTTCGCCACCTTTTCGATTGCCATAAACAGTGATTGGCGTTGATAAGGTTTAGAGAGGTAGTCATCGGCACCCGCTTGCATCGCATCAACCGCATGAGTGATAGTGCCGTAGGCTGTCGCAATAATAAAGCCTAAATCAGCATGCTCCCGCCTTACGTAAGTCAGCAAATCCATGCCAGATAATTGACCCAACTTCCAGTCGGAAAAAACCAAATCGGGCACGCTTTCTTTTAAAGATAAAATAGCTTGCTCTACACTTGCAGCTTCACTAACGAGATAGTTGTTTGCTGCTAGCATTTGGCTTATTAATGAGCGCTGATCAGGTTCATCTTCCACCACAAGAATGTGCAAAGGCCGTTGACTCATCTATTTACTCTCCGCTGTATGGGGTGAGGAATCGATCAATAAAATAGTCGCTATAGTGCCGCCCTCTGGGTTATCTTTGTAAAGTATATCGCCACCATAATGACTTTCAATGAGTCGTTTAGCGATGTAGATCCCCATCCCGGAACCTTCAGCTTTGGTTGATATATGTGGTTTGAACATCTGCGTTTTAATTGACGCTTCGATCCCCTTGCCCCAATCTGTAATCACGATAGTTCTATTATTCTCAGTTTGACTCAATTCAATTTTAATCTGCGTGCCATTAACGTCTGCTTCAACAGCATTGATCAATACTGCATGTACAATGCTTCTAAGTTCTGACTCAGCCCCATGAACGGCCACCACCTTGTCAGCATCAAAAATAACGTTGGGTTTTAATCCCGAGATGGACAATTCCCCTAGTGATTTGGCCAAGATCTGCTAGATGCTGTTGCTGTGACATCTGCTGCTCTTTTCTTTTCCAACTTTCTAGTGCAAGACTCATGCGGTTAAAGCCACTCATGATCGTTTTAAGTTCTTTTACTCCCTGCTCTTTTAGCTGAATGCCAAAACGACCTTCACCTAGTTTCTTATGGCCACGAGCCAATTCACTTAATGGCTCTGTCACGTGATGACTTAACCAATAGGCTAATATTAGCGCCATAATACTTGTCAGCAGGATGACTAGCAGCACTGATTCACTAAATCGCTCCAGTAGATGATTAGCTCCTTGACTCGGTAATTCAATACTACGCTGCTCACGAATAACCATTCCATCATCAGTATCACCCTCAACAATCATGACTCTTCCAGCCTGGAGCCATTCATCAGTGTCAACGTCGAAACTATTAAGGCTTTCTTCAATTCGCTGTTGATACTCCTTAGCCGCCTCTATCTTTAACTGTTGCAGGTTTTCTCGTTCTCCTTCAATATCTCGGCGCTCTTTCTCTAACAAAGCTTGCACTTTCTCTTGCAGCGCCAATTGATGCTTCTGGTAGGCATCTCCCTTAGCCGTAGGCGCAGCGTTAGCAGTTATCTGCGCCAGAGACTGAGCAAGTTGAGCTATTTCTACGTCTAAATCTGCGATATCTTCATCAAGTTCGATTACAAATTGCTCGCTATCTTCAGTATCAATCAGTTCGTTATCCTCTGCTCTCGAAAACTCCCAGCTGTCGATATCGGACGCTTTTTGAATCACCACACTCACCAAACTCTTTGATAATGATCTTGAGCTCTGCTCCAACTCTTGTTGAAGCTGTGTTTTGAAATACTGAGCCACAAAAAGCTGACTAATCGCCAGCATCAAAATAAGTGCTCCAAACAGCAAAAAAACATAACGCTTAATAGACATAGTTAACTCTTTACCTGGTCTTAATACATTTAGTATTCAGAAGTTCTTTATCAGCTTTATAGCTATACAAGTTTAATACCAGCTTTAAAACAACAAAGAGCTCAGCTGAACCCTCATATAAAAGGCTGTCATTTGCTTTAAACCTTATCACGTTTAATAACAAAATCCTCATATGGGGAAGTCATCAGCTCTTATGAGGAAATATTGATGTTCTTTAGCGGCTTACTCTACAAATTTATAGTTAATAACCTCTCTATATCGCCTTTCAAGCTGTTGGCACGATCCTCGCTATAACGACTTTGCAATGAACAAACGAATCGATGGCGACTTTAAAGCCACAATTTTAAAAATTGAATGAAGGAAAAGAATAATGAAAAACAACTTACTTGTATGTGCACTATTAGCCTGCGGTTTAGCTTTTCAAAGTAGCACTATTGCAGCACCAACAGAGATCGACATAACAGAAACCGACAACAAAGTGTTTACGACTGAAATTGAAACCGATGAAAATGACATAACCCACGTGACAGTTAATTCCAATGGCAAGCAACATCAGCTCGCCTTTACTGCCCAGGAGTTGAAAGATAAAGAAGTGATCAAACAAAAATTAACTGTACTGCCAAAGGAAGACCAAGCCTTTCTAACACGTACCCTATCTCGTATGCAGCAACCGTCTAAAGACAATGTGTTTATCATCGATACCAAGCAAGATAAGACGATAAAAATAAAGCTTGAGAAACTCTATCAAGAGCTGGATGGTAAAACCACAGAAATTGAAGCTCATGTGGTAAGAATCGAAGCCAAATCTGGTGAGCTTGAAGCAAAGGCACTCGAATTAGAGCAGCTATTCGAGCAAAACGAAGGAGACTTTGAAATTCATATTGACTCTCTGTCTGATGAAATTGAGCTTATCACTGAGCAGATAACAGCACTAGAAGTGATGCGTTTTGGCGACAGTAACAACCATGGCCAGTTTATTATCATTAATGATGACGATGAGCAAAACGCCGAACATATACTCAGCTTAATTAACCACAGCGAACTGACTAAAGAGGACAGAGAAAAGCTCATCGCGGCACTCAAAGATGCTAAGTAAGCCTTACTTTAAGCAATAAGTGAACTCCCCAGTATGTTTTTGACGAACGAATTCAAGGTCATGACCTTGACTCAGGCAGACCAAACTCTTGGGGAGCGATCAAATCTTTATATTGATTGCAATAATAGGCTCGTCACCGAAGAACGACCTTATACCCATTCCATTAAGGATATGCTCAGTCAGGGCATTCAATTCAAGGCGCGTTGTGCAAGAAAATGGTTATTGCCTTTTGAGACAATGCAACGTAGCAGTGAAAGTCATGAGACGCTCACAACGTGCAGCTGATATTTAGGGCATGGGGAGATCACTTAATACAGCGCATGTGCCATTCGATATACGACTAAATAGTCTATTTTGTTTCATACAAAATAAGACATTCCGGCCCTCCTTGGCAGTCAGGTTTAGGAGTTACTAGACCAAGGGTGGTCGAAGGTAGAATAATGCAGCAGCAATTATCGAGAGTGGAGCAGGATGTCAGAGCCGAGCATAACGATTAGCGGTAAGCCACTGACTTGTCTAAA
>NZ_JBFRMK010000316.1:0-576 GCF_041470405.1 Shewanella sp. 10N.286.45.A1 | reverse complement strand
TGACTTGTCTAAAGTGATTCCAACACCCGCTAAACGAGCAACTCTTTAATGGCGTTGCTATTAAGATAAATAGAGTGACTTACTCACTATTTCCGCACATTAACAAACAACCTTAACGAATATTAATTTGTTAATTGTGAAGCTGTCGATAGAATACTTGTTTAATTTTACCGTATCCTCTTCGGGTAATTGAGTTTAATAAAGGTTAGATCTATGTGGTGGCGTATTGTTTTTATCAGTCTTGCATACTTATTGCTTGGCGCACATTTTCTTCGATTTGGGCAAACAGAAGCTTGCATAGCATACGCAATCGCACCTGCTCTACTATTCATTAGAGCAACATGGGTGACACGTTTATTACAATTGACGTTAGTGCTTTCTGCTTTCCTAGTTTGGGGAACAAGTGCTTTTGAATATGTTCAAATGCGTATACTTGCAGAAGCGCCCTGGTATCGCCTAAGTATTATTATGTCGAGTGTTGTAGCATTTACCCTATTTGCAGCTTGGTGCGGCAATGGCATTGTGCATAGCCGCAGTCAGCGCCGAATTTTCAATTAGCTTTATACCAATTGCATT
>NZ_JBFRMK010000315.1:0-6133 GCF_041470405.1 Shewanella sp. 10N.286.45.A1 | reverse complement strand
AAAACAACCGTGAAAGATCAACAGCCCCTAGTCATACGATTTAAAGGCACTCATTGAGTGCCTTTTTTATGTTAATTTAGTAATGAATAAAACATTTGCTAATCAGGCAACTGCTTATACTGATTGGTAAAACAAACACATCGTAAGGATACTTGATGAAAAAATTACTGACGCTGCTACTTTTGACCTTTGTCGTTGTTGGTTGCGGTGATAAAAATGCAATCGATGCCAATTATGTTGAAGGCGTTAACTACCGAGCGCTGGCAACACCTATTGACACCGACGGTGAGCAGATCCAAGTGATGGAGTTCTTTTGGTATGGTTGTCCACATTGTGAGTCATTTGAAAAACCGCTGCACCAATGGCAAAAAACCATGGCTACAGATGTTGGCCTAGTGCAGTCACCCGCAATTTGGAATGATCTAATGAAGTTGCATGCCAAGGTGTTTTTCATCGTACAAAACATGACTGATGGCGATAAGGCACATGCTGCGCTGTTCCAAGAGGTGATGAAGCTGCGTGAGATCCGTGATAGTAAACTACAAACACAAAAGTTAGCGGAGTTCATGCAAGGTTTTGGGCTTAGTAAAGCAGCATTTATGCAGCAACTTACATCGGTTGAAGTCAATCAACAACTTGATCGAGCAATCAAGGTGATGGCTCAGTCTGAAATCGAAGGTACACCTTCAATTGTAGTAAATGGCCGCTACTTAGTACTGAATCAGTCCGCCAACAGCTTTGAGCAGGTACTGGATATTACTCGCTTTCTGGTCGAGAAGGAGCGAGCTCGGTTAGCCACGAACTAACGGTAGCGACAGTGCAAGCGCAATCACAGATAATCATATTTGATGGCATATGTAATCTATGCCACGGCGCAGTTAATTTTGTGATTAACCATGATAGTGGCGAAGGCTTTATGTTTGCCTCACTGCAATCGAAAGCGGGTAAAAGGTATTTGTCTAAGTACGGTGTGACAGAGGTTGCTTTAAATAGCGTGATATTGATAAAGGATGATAGCTGTTATCTGCGCAGTGATGCGGCAATAGAGATTGCAAAGTCCCTTGATGCACCTTGGCCACTGTTACGTTTTAGCCGTTTTTTGCCGAAAATAGTACGTGATGGGCTTTATAATGCAGTGGCAAAGCAGCGTTATAGGCTATTTGGCACAAGAGCAATCTGCCTGTTACCAACGGCTGCAGTTAAAAGTCGCTTTATCGAAGACTGATATCCAAATTAAAACCAATAAAAAAGGCACTCAATGAGTGCCTTTGCTGTATCTATATTACCTTGCAGAAAATCTTATGCTTCTGCTGGTAACTCAGCGTTGTGGTAAACGTTCTGAACGTCATCACAATCTTCAAGTGCAGCTAAGAATTTTTCAAATTGCTCAATCTCTTCTGCATCAGTAATCGCTGTCATTGTTTGTGGAACGAAAGTGATCTCTTCCATGACATATTCAGTTTCTGCAGGAAGTTCAGCTGCGAGTGCTGTTTTAACTTTGAAGAACTCTGTGTGTGGAGCATAAACACTGATCATGCCATCTTCTAGCTCTACGTCTGTTACATCAACGTCGGCCATCATTAGCATTTCAAGGATCGCATCTTCATCATCGCCAGCAAATACGAATACCGCTTGGTGATCGAACATGTGACCAGCTGTACCTGGACCACCTAGTTTGGCGTCATTTTTAACGAATGCTTGACGCACTTGAGTAAAGGTACGCTTGCCATTGTCTGTTAAACAATCAGCAATAACCATACATCCACCAGGACCAAAACCTTCGTAGCGAGCACTTTCATAATCTTCACCGCCACCGCCACGCGCTTTTTCGATCGCACGCTCAATAACGTGAGCGGGTACTTGATCTTTTTTAGCCTTGGAAATCATTTGACGTAACGCTAGGTTACCGTCGGGATCGAAACCACCATTTTTGGCGCAAACGTAGATCTCTTTTCCGTATCTAGAATAGAGTCTCGTCTTCTGCCCAGCAGTTTTCGCCATGGATTCTTTGCGGTTTTGGTATGCTCTGCCCATCTTGATCTTTCTCACTAAGCTTTAAAAAATTGCCAGCAATGTTAGCAGCTTTATTAGCACAAATCAGGTGCAGGCCTTTAAAAATACTAATCCCGATCAATAAAAGCTGCTATGCAGGCTCTACGCTAACTTTTATTAGCGCTGAAATATCGCATCAGCAGCTCAATAGTGGTTTTTATTAGTTGCGGTGGTTTATGGCCAAAATCATGTACAGCGTACACGGTATTAAGTGGACATTGATGATCGGGCACTAACATGGCTAATTGATTTTGTTGCTCTGCTTGCTGAAATACAAATTCAGGTAATAGTGCAACGCCTAAGCCTGCTTTAGCTAAAGCGCAAACCGCGGATGAATTATCGGTGAATCGATTGGCGACAAACGCTAAGTGTTTTGTCATTGCCGTGTTGTTATTTGTATTTGATAGCGGCTCTAGCTCATGGGTTAATCTTGCCTTTTGCCATGAGTTGGCTATGTAATCCAAAGATGGCCACTGCTCAGCATCAATCTCGTGCTTATGTCGCTTAATATACGTTGGACTAGCACAAACTACATCCCTGAAATCGCCGAGCTTACGCTGCATTAAATTGCTAGAAGGCAGCTTTCCGACCCGAATAACTAGATCAACATTATCACTGAGCAGGTCAATACGTTGATCGGCAACGGAAATCGTTGGCTTTACCTGCGCGTTATCACTACATAGTTCAGCGATAGCTGGAGCAACGATTGAATCAATAAGCGCATGGGGCGCACTTATTCTGATTGGGCCAGCAAGCTTTCCGCCTGTATCGCGTGCTTCCTGCCATGCGGTTTGAGATATGTCAGCCATTTGCGCGCAGCGTTGATAAAAGTCAGTTCCCGCTGGGGTTAGCTGTTGCTTGCGGGTGGTTCGATGCAGTAATTGTACTCCTACTGCTAGCTCAAGGCTTTTTAGGTGATGGCTTACGACGGATTTTGACAGATCTAAATTGTCTGCCGCAGCACTGATGGAACCCGCATCAACTATCTGTTTAAAAATGGCCATATGCCGTAAGTAATCCATAATACCTTCAATATTGTTCTGTTTTATCGAACAGTGGTTGCTGTATTAGCTAGGTTATCAATCTCAATCTTAGCTGTAAACTGGTCCCATATTTTGAAAACAACAGTGATTGGAGTTATACAATGCCTTCGACTTTATTAGATGCAGTTAAGTTAGCCAGTGAAACGTGGAAGAATGGTTTCAATAGCCAAGATGCCAAGCAGTGCGCTGGGCAATATGAAGTGAACGCGACCATGAATGCTCGACCTTTTGGTGAATTTGTCGGCAGAGATGCTATCGAGGCATTTTGGCAAAACTTGATCAATGAAGGGTTTGATAGTGTGGAATATATCGAGCCTAACTTCAGCATTGTGGACGACAAGACTGTGTTACTAACCTCTTCGTGGAAAATGAATAAGGCTCATGGCGTGATCCATAAAGAGCTGTGGGTACTGCAACAAGATGGCACAGCTAAGCTTGCTGATGATGATTTTGAAGTGCTGGGGTAGTTGCTCTGTTAGCGGGGTAATTATTCATAGGCAATTATTGAACAAAGCCAAGGTGAAATTTACAGGTCGCAGTAGAGCTATTAGCTATAAAAAACGTCGGTAAACTTGCCGGCGTTTTCGTATGTAGGAAGCAATCTGCTTACTCATTTATACCGAATGCTATAGGGTATATTTTTAATCTAAACTCCCTATCGATGAGTTGTAAGTCATTAAATATTGGGTAAATATTAATTTAACATTAATTTAATTCTGTATGTTAATTGCTCTTTTTATTTTTGTGATGAGTGATGGAAAGGCTTCATATTAATGGGGAATAATTCACATATTCATTGTTGAAACATCAGTACTGTATCTGCGGGGGAGTAAAGATCACATCTAAAGAATAATTTTGGAGTGATGATGAAGCGCTTTAACAAATGTGGGGTCGCCTTAATTGTAGCGGCAGCTTTCGGGCTTACAGCTTGTAGTGATGGAAAAGATGGTAATGACGGCGAAGATGGCACCAGCCCGTTACCGCCAGTGGTAGAGAAATCAACAACGACTAACGTTGAAATGATTGCGCATACCCTTGAAGAGGGAGCGATCAAATTTGAGTTTGAAATTACTAACGAAGAAGGGTTATTGATTTCAGGTTTAGAGAATGCCAGTGCAGAAATGGCTGTACTCACAGAAAAAGGTATCGCCCGTAGTCGCCCTGATTACGAAGGCACTATAGTCGGTGGCAATGCAGACCAAGCAACAGATGGTGCTAGCCTGACAATGACTGACAATGGCCGTTATGAGTTCTATGCGCCAATGGCTGCGATAGATAGTGGCAGCGAAGGCATAATACGTCTTGTTGTTGGTGGTGGCGATAATATCGCAAAGTCACGCTATATGGTTGTCGATAAAACTGAAGGTCTGCACACAACGACAACTGAGACTTGTCAAAGTTGTCACGTTGATTATGCTGCATCGAAATTGAAACACCCTAGCTACACTGCAATTAATACTGATGGCGATACTGATCTCGTTGCAGGTTGTATGGTTTGTCACGGTAATGTCGTCAGAGATGATGGTGGTTACGCGCGTAACTCGATGCAAAAAATTGGTCATATCAACCACCAAAAGTTTGAAAAAGATTTCGCACCAACAAACTGTTATACCTGTCACGCAGAGCCAGTGATCAATACAAGCATTGCAGGTAATGGTTGTAGTGATTGTCATTCGACTGACAATACCGCAGTACAAGCGATTATGGCATCGAGCAATGAGTTTGACGCCCGAGCATTTCACGCTGATAAGTCTGGTTTGACTGAGCTGCAAGAGATGCGTATGAGCTATTCAGCTGAGACTACAGCACCATTTAAAGATGAAAATAATGTTTGGTGTACCACAATGTCACTGTTTGAATCAGACGGTGAAAATAAGACTCAGCTTAATATCGGTCAATTGTATAACCCAGACGGTGGAACCGCGGGGAGTGTACATGTAGACGGCAAACCTGTTATCTACGCTGGTGCTTACTTGCATGGTTACGATAACAGCTCGATTGTTGGTCGTTTTGCAGGTCACGGTGATGACGAAATCAAAACTGACAACACTGACGGCACTCGCACACATTGTTTCCCTTCACCTTCAGCAGGCTTTGAAGCAGCAGACATTATGGCGACAGCTCGAATTGGCTTGAGCTATAACGGCTGGGTACAAGATGACAATAAGAATACGGTTTCATTTACCGGTTATTCTGAAGTCGTAAGCCAGTTAGGTGGTGAAGCGATGGAATACGAAAGACGTCATGCTGTTACCGCTGATAGTTGTACCACTTGTCATAATGGTGAGACCAATTATCACAAGAACGGTGCATACACAGAGGGTGGCTTAGACTGTGTTGCTTGTCATAACAACGGTCAAGATCGTAGTTCGAAGAACTCAGCGCCTGGCTTTGGACCTATGGTCCACAGTATGCACTGGGGAGTTGGAGCATCGGCTGTTACTGGTGAGCCTAATTCAGCGACTAGCCTAAACGCTGAAAACTGTGTGTCATGTCATGCTGACGGAATCGATCTGTATGCGATCCCTAATCAGTTTATCCGTGCGAAAGCATTCCATGGTGGTGACAATACTAAGATGGCAAGCCCAATTACGGCT
Organism: Shewanella sp. 10N.286.45.A1; assembly: GCF_041470405.1. Taxonomy (NCBI): domain Bacteria; kingdom Pseudomonadati; phylum Pseudomonadota; class Gammaproteobacteria; order Alteromonadales; family Shewanellaceae; genus Shewanella; species Shewanella sp. 10N.286.45.A1. The sequence goes on along the minus strand of NZ_JBFRMK010000315.1, from coordinate 441 downwards.
AACTGTTTTGCTTGTCATAACGATGAGTCAGCGTTGAACCATATGGAACAGCAAGGCGGTTCAATTGACGAAGAAGTGGTTGCAGATTGGTACACCCAGCCAACTTCTGAGTCTTGTGCAACTTGTCACGCCGAAGGTAAGTCTTACGGTATTGAGAAGTTCCACGTTTTTGAACGTATGGAATAAAAAGTAAGGGTTAGTACCTCCCTGCATATAGCTAACCCGTGACTTTTTAGGGCTCTTACATAAGAGCCCTTTTTCGTTTTCGATGCTCAGGTTATTCTAATAATACCAATCAGTATAAGAAGTTGATCTACTCAGAGCGTTTTTGGCAAGCTAATTCAAGGCAGGCTAATTCAAAGTGAGTAATGACATAATGGTTATTCCCTTATGAGTTTATTCAACGTAGAAGTAGCAAGCCCAAAACACTCCTACAGGCGA
>NZ_JBFRMK010000314.1:2054-4029 GCF_041470405.1 Shewanella sp. 10N.286.45.A1 | reverse complement strand
AATGCAATTGGTATTACATGTGTGAGGGGCATAACAAAAAAAAGCCGTTGAATGAACTTGTCATCAACGGCTTTTTTATCGCTAATTACGGCGGTTTATATTGCTGTAATTACCAAATTTTAACGCGCTTTTCTGGAGCAATATACATAGCATCACCAGGTTTCACGTCATAAGTGCTGTAAAACTCTGGCATGTTTGAAAGTGCGCCAAGTGAACGGAACTGTGCAGGTGAATGTGGATCTGTCGCTACACGGTTACGCATTGACTCTTCTTTGATTTTTGCACGCCAGATCTGGGTGAAACCAATGAAGAAACGCTGATCGCCTGTCAGGCCGTCAATCACAGGTGCTTCTTGACCATTAAGTGATTTCTTGTAAGCACGGTAAGCGATAGTGACACCTGAAAGATCACCAATGTTCTCACCAAGTGTTAGTTCGCCATTAACGTGTAGGTCGTCAAATACGGCGTAATCATTGTACTGATCGATAAGGGCTTTACCGCGAGCTGAAAACTCTTTCAAGTCTTGTTCTGTCCACCAATCACGCATATTGCCTTCACCGTCAAACTTAGCGCCTTGATCGTCAAAACCATGGCCCATTTCATGACCAATAACCGCACCGATGCCACCGTAGTTAACTGCGTCATCAGCTTCCATATTAAAGAATGGAGGCTGCAAGATTGCTGCAGGGAATACGATTTCATTCATAGTTGGGTTGTAGTAAGCATTTACCGTTTGTGGGGTCATATGCCATTCCCACTTACGAATAGGGCTACCGAGTTTTTCTAGCTCTTTTTCATGGCTCAGCTCGCTTGCGCGCAGGTTGTTGCCGAACAGGTCGTCAGCTTTAATGGTTAGCTTATCGTAGTTTTCCCAGCGATCAGGGTAACCAATCTTAGGATCAAACTTAGCTAACTTATCTTTAGCAGCGACTTTAGTGTCAGCACTCATCCACTCTAGTGACTCAATGCTATCGCCGTAGGCGCCGCGTAAGTTCTCAACCAAAGTCTGCATGCGTGTCTTAGCTTCTGGTGCAAAGTGACGCTTAACATATACTTTTCCGACTACTTCACCAAGCAAGCTGTTGACTGAAGCGACACCGCGCTTCCAGCGAGGTTGTTGTTCTTCTTGACCGTTAAGTGTTTTAGAGAAGAACTCAAAGTTTTCAGTATCTAACTCTTCACTTAGGCTGCTTGCTGCATGTGTCAGTAGCTGCCACTGCATGTAGGTCTTCCAAGTATTTAGGTCTGTCGTCTTGATGACTTCATTCAGCCCTTGGATAAAGCTAGGCTGGTTGATGATGATGTCAGCTTGCTTATCAGCGCCAAGGGTTGCTAGGTAACCATCCCAGTTGATGTCAGGTGCAAGTGTTGGCAGATCTTTAACTTGGTATAAGTTGTAGGTCTTAGTGCTATCACGAGTCTCAACCACATCCCAATGCTTTTCAGCAATTGATGTTTCAAGAGCCAGTACCGCTTCAGCGCTAGCTTTAGGGTTAGCAAGACCTGCAAGGGTATACATCTTTTCGATGTGTGCTACGAACGCTTTACGGATATTAACGAAGCGCTCGTCTTGGTTAAAGTAGTAATCTTTTTCTGGCAGGCTTAAGCCATACTGCCAGATATGCGTCGCATAACGGCTAGAGTCTTTCGCATCGACACTGATGTAAAATGCCATTGGAGTGCCGCCGCCAATCACTTGGCTACGAGCAAAATAAGCCACTAGCTCATCTTTATTCTTAATGGCACTGACTTTATCAAGTTCGCTTTGAATGGGGGTCACGCCCAGTTTATTGAGTGTTTCAACATCCATGAATGAACGGTAAAGATCAGCCACTTTTTGCTCATCGCTACCAGCTTTAAGGTTAGGTGTTGCAGCGACTTCTTCGATAATTGCTTTTACGTCATCACGTGATTTTTCACGAAGATCATAAAATGCACCTGTGCTAGTGCGATCGCTCGGGATAGTGGTGTTCTT
>NZ_JBFRMK010000314.1:0-1347 GCF_041470405.1 Shewanella sp. 10N.286.45.A1 | reverse complement strand
TCGGGATAGTGGTGTTCTTAACCCAAGTGCCGTTTACATAAGAGTAAAAGTCATCCTGTGGGCGAACTGATTTATCGAAATTGGCAAAATCGATGCCTGAAGTTAGTGCTTTTTGCACGGCAACTGCAGCTTCTGTTTTGCTTGTTTCTGGTGCTTTAGTGGCTGTAGTGTAGCTATTGCAAGCGCTTAGGCCTACGATAAGGGAAGCGCATAAGCCCCCAACGAGTACTTTTTTCATTTTTCTTCCTTTATATACCGTCAATTTGTTTTTGTTTTATAAATCAAGCGATGCACTTGTGCTTTTATCGAGATAGCACAAATTACATTGGGTAACACATGTTAAGGTTTTTCAGGCTTTGTGAATACGGTTTGGGTGTAAACTTACCGACTAAATTGAATCAACATGTGTAAGAAAAGGTTTCCTGAACTATTTACCGTCTAAATTTGTCGATGTTTATTAGCGCATTAAGTTATGAATGCCTCTACAGCAGTGATAAACGTAGCCTTAAGTATTGGCAAAACTTTGCCCTTTACATCTGTAGCCCTCATAATGTCGGCCATTATGGTCATATAGCTGAGTATTACTGTGCGTTTAGATAAATTTATTTGTGAGTCAACTTCCCATTCTCGTGTTTCTGCGAAGAAAGCACTGCATCGTGGGGATGTCACTTGTAATGGTGAGGTGGTTAAAACTTCAGGTTTTAAAGTGACTGACGAGCACGAAATTCGTTTAGAAGGTGTGATACTAAAAGTTATCGGCCCGCGCTTTATTATGCTTAATAAGCCTGTTGATACTATCTGTTCAACCATTGATGAAGAGTATCCTTCAGTTATCGGTTTGCTTGATGTTATTCGACCTGAAGACCTGCATATTGCAGGTCGTTTAGATGCAGATACCACAGGGTTAGTACTTATCACCACTGATGGAAAGTGGTCACACAAGATTACTTCACCAAAGAAAGAGTGTGGCAAGCGTTACTTGTTAGAGACTGCTGAGCCGTTAACTGAAGATTTAATTGAACAGTTCGCTACTGGGTTACAGCTCAATAATGAAGATGGCCTGACTAAGCCTGCCATACTTGAACTGTTGGGTACGCATCAAGCGCGTTTGACCATTACCGAAGGTAAATACCATCAAGTTAAACGTATGCTGGCGGCGGTCGGTAACAAGGTGACTAAACTTCATCGTGAAGTCGTTGGAGAGATAGAGCTAGATAACACGCTTGAGCTAGGTGAATGGCGCTTTTTGACAGAGACTGAGATTCAATCAGTAAAATAGCGCTATAAAACATTCAACTTTAACAACGTTATTACTGTCGAAATTAGCTCATAAAAATGTATGGTCCG
>NZ_JBFRMK010000313.1:0-2581 GCF_041470405.1 Shewanella sp. 10N.286.45.A1 | reverse complement strand
TAAGTAAAGAGTGCCAACTACCTTGAAAAACACCGGCGATGTGCTGAACACCATGGTCGACGTGGTCGAGGGTATATTTACTCTGATGTCGTGATTGAAACTGCGCTAGTGATTAAAGGTGGATTTAACTTGTCATTATGGTCACTTGAAGGCTTTACTTATTCGGTATTCCAGATTATGAATTTGCTATTGTGTTCGCCAAGCTACAGCTATATCAGTAAATGAGCTAAGACTGTTGAGATTAAGTATTGAGCGCCAAGTACCGGCACCGTGGCGCATGTTGTCTTCGATTTAACAGGTCTAAAAGTTTACGGTGAAGGTAAGTGGAGAATCCGTAAGTACGGCAAAGAGAAGCGTCGTACTGGGTGCAAACTACACCTAGCAGTCGATAGTTGTACTCATGAAGTTGCTTCGGCTGAAGCCTCCTTAGTCAATGTCGCTCACAATGAGTCCTATCCATATTGCTCAATCCGTTGAGGAGAGGTATTACTCAAGTGTCAGCTGATGGTGCCTATGACACTAAGGCATGCTATAAACTACTCAAACGCAAAGGGGGGGGGGAACCCTACAATACCACCTTGAAGTAATGCAGGGTATTGGGAGGAGGGGCATCCGAGAAATAAAGCAGTTAAAGCGCTCAAAGCTAAACAATTAGACAATGGAAACAGGATAATGATTACAACGTAAGGTCACTCTCTGCGACTGCGATGTATCGATATAAGCAGCTGATTAGTCCTAAATTTAGCCTCCGTGATTACAACACTCAGGTAGGCGACGCTTTAGCTGGCGTCAAAGCAGTGAACAAAGTCACTGGGCTAGATATGCTAATTAGGACAGGCTGCCTAATGCGGTACAACCCTATGGGTAGCGGCGTCTAGCACCTTGGTGTGATCAACAGCGCCGTTTCATGCTTGTGACGATAAGTTGGGTTATATGTCAGCTTATTTTGTTTAATATGGGTTTAACTAATAATTTGGTAATTATTTTTAGGTGGCCTTAAGAAAATTTCTCTAATTAGCGCTAGAATAAGGAAGGCAACTCGTTGAGTTGGTTTTTAGGTCTGCCTTTTTGTTTTTAAAATTACTTGAGGCGCAGTGAACTTACCTAGGTGTTTATAGAAGGCCTAAACAAATGTAGTTGATTGTGCAGTGCCGATATTGGGCGAACTTTAATAGGTAATAACATGGCTCAAGTTATTTTAGTGACAGGTGGTGCTGGATTTATAGGCTCTGCATTAATTCGATATTTAATTACGGAAACTGATGACTCAGTGGTTAATATCGACTGTCTTACTTATGCAAGCAATATGGATGGATTAGTTGAAGTCATTGACTCGCCACGCTACCATTTTATTGAAGCTAATATATGTGATAGGGCTGAGATTAATGTTGCTCTTAAGCGGTTTCAGCCTGATGTGATTATGCACTTAGCTGCTGAAAGTCATGTTGATCGCTCCATTAACGGTGCGGATGAGTTTATACAGACTAACATTGTTGGTACTTTTACTTTGTTGGAAGCTTGCCGTGATTATTACTCAGCCTTGCAAGGTGAGAAGCGACAAGGGTTTCGATTCCATCATATTTCTACAGACGAGGTTTATGGAGATTTGGAACATGGTGAGTTATTTACCGAAGGTTCTGCTTATAAACCTAGCTCTCCATATTCGGCAACTAAGGCCGCAGCGGATCATATAGTCCGAGCATGGCATCGCACTTATGCGTTACCTATTTTAATCTCAAACTGCTCTAATAATTACGGCCCCTTTCAGCATATCGAAAAACTCATTCCACAAACCATAAACAATGCGTTAGCGGGAAAGCCTATACCTATTTATGGCAATGGCCTACAAATCCGCGACTGGCTTTATGTTGAGGATCACGTCACCGCGTTATATACGGTATTGCGTAAAGGAAGGGTAGGGGAAACCTATAACATTGGTGCTAATTGTGAGAAACGCAACATTGATGTCGTCAACATAATCTGTGAGCAGCTTGAGGAGTTAGCTGGCAACAACCCTAATTCATTAAAAATGAGCAAAGGCCAAATTGGATTTAAAAGCTTAATTGTTTATGTTGAAGACAGGGCCGGTCATGATATTCGTTATGCTATCGACTCAAGTAAACTGCAACGTGAGCTTAGTTGGAAACCAACGGAAACATTTGAGTCCGGTTTACGTAAAACCTTACAGTGGTATTTTATTGAGTCGAACCGCGTCTAAATTAATGCAAAATGCACAGTAACACCTCTCATCCAGAGTTCCGTGTATAACCCCGTCTATTCCTACCTTTGTTATGCAACGAACCCAAGTCTGCATCATTTTCACTATAGATTCCGCTAACCTAAACAATGCATTCGAAAATTGTAAGCAGCTCTCCTTTTATCCCAATCGTATTAACCATCTCTTTCAAGTGCTTAACTTATCAATATGCTGGCCTACGAATTGTGGTTCCCCATTCATAAGTAAGCGTCCGGTATATTCTGGTCTAATCGATCTGGACACCTTGATTGTGGATAATAGAAGCATCAATTGAGGTGAGCATGAATACGAAAAGACAGTACCAAAGTAAGCGTCCGGTAAACC
>NZ_JBFRMK010000312.1:0-5732 GCF_041470405.1 Shewanella sp. 10N.286.45.A1 | reverse complement strand
TAATGCAATTGGTATAACTCCTAGCTACCTCCGCAAGCGCCTTAAGTCATCACATTCGTCGCGATATCGTGACTTCTCTTGCCTGCAATTTCCTATCAATAGCTTTTTCAGGTGTATGGCTAATGCTTAATCAGCACTGGCCATTGTAAAACTCAATTCTGATAGTATCACGGAGACTTGTCGATAAAGTGAGCGGTGCGATTGATTTAAATCAAACTAACTCATTGTTAATTCTGTCAATATACAGCCAAAATAATAATATAGGGCGCCCTATGAATCAGCACTCCACATCTAATGTCGAACAGCCGATGACGCAAGACTGTATTTTGCTGTCTACTACAGATCTTAAAGGTAACATTAAGTATGCCAATGACGTCTTTGCCAATATGTCGGAGTGTTCTGCGAGCGAGCTGCGGGGACAGTCACACAATATTGTTCGTCATCCTGATATGCCGAAGGCTGTGTTTAAATCTTTGTGGAGCCGCATACAAACGGGTAAAACATGGACCGGACTGGTAAAAAATCAAACGGTAACTGGTAAATACTATTGGACGAGTGCCTATGTCTCACCAGTATATGAGAAAGGTCAGTTGCATGAGTTCCAATCTATAAGGCGCAAACCGACAATTGAACAGGTGCAGGCTGCAGAAAAACTATATTCGAAATTGAACCAAAGCGATCGTGTGGCTGAACTTGAGAAGCCACTGGTAAGTTTCGCTGGCAAGTTGAGTCTGTGGGGCAGCATTGTTGCGTTTAGTTGTGCGCTGCTAACTACTGTATTACCCGTTGCTTTAGTGGCTGTTGTCGGAGCATTTATCGCTGGCTTGGGCTGTTACATTATCACTAAGCCATTACGAGACCTGGTAGTTAAAGCTGCAGCTATAAATGATGATCCTATTGCGCGTAGCATATTTTGTGGCCGCCAAGATGAAATTGGTCAACTGGATTCAGCACTTAATTATTTAATCACTGAAACTGGGGGCGTCGTCGGTAGAATGGCGGACTCGGCTTCCTCTATCAGTGAAGAGACTGGTTCATTGATGCAAACGATTGTTGACACACATGGTCGAGCAGACAGCCAGAACTTGCAGACCAATCAGGTCGCAGCGGCAGTGGAAGAGATGAGTGCTAGCTTTGTAGAGGTTAATGACAATACTCAACAAGCTGCTCAAGAAATTAATTCAAGCCTTAAAGCTGCAGACTTAGGTCATGAACATTTGCTTAAGGTGGTTACTTCCATAGGCGAATTAAGAGAAGAGGTGGTTCAGTTTTCTGAAGTCGTTGATTCAATTGAACAGGATAGTCATGCTATTGCAAATGTACTTAGTGAAATAAAGGGGATTGCCGAGCAGACTAATCTACTAGCGCTAAACGCAGCAATAGAAGCTGCTAGGGCTGGAGAAACTGGTCGTGGTTTTGCTGTCGTAGCCGATGAAGTGAGGCAGCTTTCAATTCGTACTAGCGAGTCTACTGCGCAAATCAGCAATATTGTGACTAAATTTCAGAACAGCACACAAACTGCGGCAGACGCAATGGAAGTAAGTCATAAGAAGGCTGACTTATCTGCTGAGTTAGCAAGAAATGCTGATAGCGCATTTGACCAATTACGCGACTCCATAGGAAGAATTCATGAGATGTCGGAGTTAAATGCGGTCGCAATGAACCAGCAAACCGCTGTTGCTACAGAGATCAGTCAGGCAATAGTTGCTATTAATGACCTATCTAATGTTAACTTGGCACGTACGGAAGAAGCTCAGGTCAAGTGTGACCAGATGAATCGATTAGCCAATAAAACAAGGCTATTATCAACACAGTTTTGGCAACAAACAATAAATAGAAATGGCCGTAATCAGTAAATGTAGTGCTAAGCTAACTTACTAGATAGGGCTACTGAGAGTAGCCGCTTTACGTTACAATACTGGATTCCTCAATGATTAATAAGACAGCTCCGTGACAGATTTTACTTCACTGAAAGCACATAATACTTTTGGACTTGAACACAGTTGCCGAGCTCTGTTTATTGCGAAAACAACACCAGAGTTAAGCGCCTTTTGTAAGCAGCTCTATCTTTCTGGTGAACCAATGCTGATCTTAGGAGGCGGCAGTAATGTTGTTTTGTGTGAGGATTTCGCTGGAACTGTTGTCGTCGTTAAAACTAAAGGTATTGAGCTAAACGTAACTGAAAGCCACTATTGTTTAGCTGTTGAAGCGGGCGAGGACTGGCATCACCTTGTGTGTTACTGCTTAGATAAAGGTATCGGAGGCTTTGAAAATCTGGCGCTAATTCCAGGGACTGTTGGCGCTGCTCCGATTCAAAATATTGGCGCTTATGGCGTTGAGCTCAAAGAACTTTGTGAGTGGGTTGAGTACCTAGATTTAGCGAGCGGTGAACGCTCACGCCTTAGTGTTGAGCAGTGCAACTTTAGTTATAGAGACTCCGTTTTTAAGCAGCAGTTATCGGGTAAAGTGCTAATTACAAGAGTTGGTTTTAAAGTACCTAAAGTGTGGGGGCCACGTCTTAATTATGGGCCTCTTAAAGCGTTGAAGGGGCCTAGCGTTACTGCAAAAGCTGTGTTTGATTGTATCTGCGCTACACGTATGGAAAAGCTACCTGATCCTGCATCCGTTGGTAACGCGGGTAGTTTTTTTAAAAACCCCATTATTGAAAATGAGCAGTTTCAGGCTCTGCTTGCCCAGTATCCGAATATTGTAGGTTATCCTCAAGGGGATAGTCACACAAAAGTAGCAGCGGGTTGGCTGATCGAAACCGCTGGATTAAAAGGTTACCAAGTTGGCGGCGCTGCAGTACATGAGAAACAAGCGTTGGTGCTTATCAATAGGGATAATGCCAGCAGCGATGATGTATTGTGCTTAGCAAGGCACATAGTAGATTGCATCTCTAAGCAATTTGCTATTAATTTAGAGCATGAACCTAGAATGATAGCCAGCACCGGAGAAAGGAGTTTATAGCATGGCAGAGCAATGGAACCGCAAAAGAAGCATATTAACAGAGTTGGCTGCAGGTGATTTTGTATCTGGTGAAATCTTAGCTGAACAACTAGGGGTATCGAGAACTGCAATAGCTAACCATATCTCTGGGCTAGAAGATTATGGTGTAGATATTTACTGTGTAAAAGGAAAAGGCTATAAGCTAAGCAATCCACTGTCATTGGTTGATGAGAGCACTTTAAAATGTACAATCAGTCAGCGCTGCTTCTATTTTGATGAGATCCCAAGTACGAATGCATTCATCTTAAAGCATGCCGAAGAGCTCGACTCTGGTGATATTTGTGTTGCCGAATATCAGTCTGCTGGGCGTGGCAGAAGAGGGCGCACTTGGGTGTCTCCTTATGGATGTCATCTGTATTTTTCAATGTATTGGCAGTTCCCGCAAGGCATGGCGCAAGCTATGGGTTTAAGCTTAGTTGTTGCGTGTTCAATAGTATCGGTTCTCGAGCAATTAGACGTTGCAGATGTTGGTGTTAAGTGGCCAAACGATATCTACTTGGGTGGGAAGAAGCTAGCGGGTGTGCTGATAGAGATGACTGGTCAAACTGATAGTGAGTGTAGCCTAGTTATTGGCGTTGGGTTAAACATGGCGATGAGTGAGCAGCATGGTAATGCAATCGATCAACCATGGAGTGATCTGACATCGTTGGCAAAGATGCCAAGTAAGACGGAATTGCTGGCGCTACTGCAACGCCAGCTACAACAAGATTTGTACTTATTCCAGAATGAGGGCCTTGCACCTTTTCAACAGCGTTGGGAGGCTGCAGATCTGTTTATTGGTCAGCAGATCAAATTGCTTATTGGAACTGATGAGGTTCATGGCATTTGCAAAGGGATTGATAAACAAGGGGCTGTGGTGTTAGAAACTGCCGACGGTGTAAAGAGCTTTATTGGTGGTGAAATCAGCCTACGTAAGGCTGATTAATCGACATCACTTTCTTAGAAGGACTTGATCCATGAGATGATCTTGTCCTTTTTGCAAGATAAGGTGCGCACGTTCTCGGGTTGGTTGAATATTTAGGGTTAAGTTTGGCCCATTGATGCTGTCCCAGATTTTTGATGCAATGCCGGTAGCTTCTTTATCTGTTAGCTGTGAGTAATGATGAAAGTAGGAACTTTCTTCGCTAAACGCACCAGTTCTAAATTGTAAAAAACGCTCGATGTACCATTTTTTCAACAACTCTTCTTCTGCGTCGACATAGATACTAAAATCCACAAAATCAGATACAAATGGTCGTTTGGTATCGACTGCAGAGTCTTGTCCGGTTTGCAGGACGTTTAAGCCCTCGATGATGAGGATATCAGGTTGACGGATCCACTGATATTGGTCGGGCACTCGGTCATAGGTAATGTGTGAGTAGATGGGTGCGCTCACCGCAGCTTCCCCCGCTTTTATCGCAGAGATAAAGTCAACTAAGCCTTTCATATCATAGCTTTCAGGGAAACCTTTACGTTGCATTAATCCGCGACGTTTAAGCTCGGCAAGTGGGTGCAAGAATCCATCTGTGGTAATCAGATCCACTTTAGGGTGCTCTGGCCAATGGCTCAATAATGCTTGCAAGATACGTGCTGTAGTACTTTTTCCTACTGCGACACTGCCAGCAATACTGATGATATAGGGCCTTTTAGGTGGAACGCGCCCTAGAAACTCATTGAGTGCTAAACCTCTTTGCTGCTTTGCACCGACATTTAAGTTGAGAAGTCGACTTAATGGCAGATAAATATCGGTCACTTCAGATAGCGATATTTTTTCATTTATACCGCGTAGGTCTGCCAGATCATTTTCACTCAGTGTCAACGGCACCGATTCGCGTAATTCAGCCCACTGTTCGCGCTGAAAAGGTAGATAAAGTGCATTATGAATTTGATTGGTTGGCGTCATTGCGAAGTTCTCCATTAAGGAGGGCACATTACACTATGAATTTATTATCGACAACCGCTACGGGATTAGACGAACAGTCAATGCTAGGTAAATGAGATTAATCGCTGCAAAAGTATCCGTTATGGCTAAAGTGAGCATAAAAAAGCGTCGTTTGAGCTTTTTTTTATAAAAAAAACGATTTTACTATTGCACTTGTGCTCACATTTCCATAATATCCGCTACCGAAATGACACGCCGGCATAGCTCAGTTGGTAGAGCAACTGACTTGTAATCAGTAGGTCCCGAGTTCGACTCTTGGTGCCGGCACCATTTCTCTGGAGGGGTTCCCGAGTGGCCAAAGGGATCAGATTGTAAATCTGACGGCTCAGCCTTCGAAGGTTCGAATCCTTCTCCCTCCACCATTTTCTAGGTAGTTAGGTAACCTGAAGTAGGTTGCGCGGATGTCGTATAATGGTATTACTCCAGCCTTCCAAGCTGATAACGCGGGTTCGATTCCCGCCATCCGCTCCAAATTCTTGCTGATAATACTTAATCAGTAGAAAGCACTCGATAACGAGTGCTTTTTCCAGTTTAAGACTACCTGTCAGCACGCCTCCTGCTTCATATGTACCTCAATTATCTTACTAACTGATTCGATGACATTTATGTATCGGATTTTTTGCTATATGCAGTTTCATCACCAGTACTTTGGATTGGGGCAATACCATGGCTAAAGAAAAATTTGAACGTAGTAAACCGCATGTTAACGTTGGTACCATTGGACACGTCGACCATGGTAAAACAACACTAACTGCTGCTATCTCTGCTGTTTTGACTAAAACATACGGTGGTGAAGTTAAAG
>NZ_JBFRMK010000311.1:0-10549 GCF_041470405.1 Shewanella sp. 10N.286.45.A1 | reverse complement strand
TTTCCAGGCGCCTAATTAGTATCAAAGCTCGCTATTATATAGCGGGCTTTTTTACGTCTGTAAATTGAGTCAATTAATCATTTTGCTATAGCGCTTAGCATGACACTGATAGCGGTGCGGTCGATATGCCCATGTGTCCACTTCGAGGATAATAAAGAGTAAGTTAACAGCCTGGGTTAGTTAGCGCTTTTAGGTTTTTCTGTTTGCGATTTCAGCGGTGATTGAAGATCTATTGGTGTTATCTATACAAGGGGGAAGTCTAAGTTGCAGTGGCACTAAAACCAATTAACCTTAAGTTTGTAGTGCCAGTATGATATTGGTTTTATTCTTTACTGTTAATTTTCAATTTGAATGCTTTTCTAGTTTCTTCATCGGCTTGTTGGTACCAAAAGTCGAGCATCTGGCCAACATTTATTTGATCTGTTTGCGTGGGAGCATTAGCCTGTTTCGCAACGTTTTCAACCTGTAGCAGATTTGGCTGAACTTGAGTTGCTATTGGTGCAGCTGAAGCGCCTAACGCAGCAACTTGGTTACTACTATTGTAATCAAAGATCTCTTTTTCATAATCTCGTCCAAGCTGCATGCCATCTTTGATGAGCTTGTCCTGACGGAATGCAATATCGACTCCAGTTGAATCTTTCAGAGTTATGTTTGGAATTCGGTTAAAAGCATCTGCGGCGCTATTTGAACGTATTCTTGGTAACGTTATAGTCAGCTGTGCATTTTCAGCTGAAAATGTCATGATGACGACGTCAGAGCTAAATTGGGTTTGAGATCCTTGTTGTTGGTAACGACCGATATATCGCAATGCTAATTGGTTTTCACCGTTATCTAGCGATAATTTATCCGTACTGTTGTTCTCCTTACCGTTAACCAATATGAGCTCAGAGTTAGAGGGAAGTGTAACCTCTACGTTGGCAAAAGCTGAGGAGTTTACGCAAATTAATAAAGCGGTAAGGATTGATTGGGTTAATCTCATAGAAAGCCTTTGTTTGAATTGATACCTACTTTATAGCAGAACGCATTTTGTTTTGCAGGTTCATCTCTAATTATTAAGCTATTGAGTTTAAATGCTTAGATATTATTAACAGTTTCAATCTATGAATTTGGCTATAATGGCCTTTCATTATGGGTTTGGAGATTGCGCGTGCTAACAAAAATTCTTGTGACAATATTAGTTATAGCAGGTGCTATGTTTTATATTCGCCAATCTAAAGTGAGCCCCGCTAAAGAGCGAACTCAAGATATGGGGCGAGGAATAATAATTCGCTTTGCTTTATATGCAATTCTTAGTATTTCATTACTAGCAAGTGCTGGCTATTGGTACTGGGACTGGCAAGATGGTAATAAGGTTGTGAGTGTAACAATTGTGTCGCCTATGAGTGATGATACCGTTGTGTATCAAGTAAGAAAAAAGAATATTGCCAACAACGAAATAACAACAGTTGATGGAATAAGAATCAGATTGTCTAATCAAGAGCGAATTATTGTCGCAAATACGGTTCAAGAGTAATTTTTGTGGGTTTTCTTTTAGTTAGCGCTTTGCGATATATCTTTTTAGGTTAGAATAGCCTCGTTTTTTACCCTATTAGTTTATTAATTGTATGAAGGAGGAGCTATGATAACAGCCTATGCCTACGAAAATCGTAACTTAACGATTAGCGAATTGAGCATCAAGGATAATATCCCTCCCGGCACACTGTGGTTAGATCTTTATAAGCCTGATGATAGTGAACGCGAGTGGTTGAGTCAGTTTTCAGTCGAAGATGTGCCTGAAGAGGAAGACATTAACGAGATTGAAGCTTCAGCCCGCTTTTATCAGAATAAAGATGGATTACATATTAACTCACTCTTTCCCCAACGAGCAGGGCAAGACGTCAAAGGTGTAAACGTCTCTTTTAATATCCGGCCAAACTTCTTGTTGACGATTAGAGAAGAGGATGTAGGTTTAATTAGGTTACTTAGAAATTATTTACGATTAGGTCGTATAGAGGCGTCAACCCCGCAAGCATTGCTTCTTGAGCTGTTTAATCTAAAAGTAGATTATCTTTCAGATTTAATTGAAGATGTATACACAGTGCTTGATAGTGTTAGCGAAGAGGTTTTTAAAAATGAAGAGCTTGATGACGTCTTCAAACTCATCACTCGACAAGAAGATTCAAATGGCAAGATAAGACTCAGTTTACTTGATACGCAGCGCTCGTTACGTTTTATGCAAAAATATTATTGGGATAAACTATCTGAAGGTGAACTTAAAGATCTACGTGAAATGCTTTCAGACATTGAATCTCTGATGCCTCATAGTCAGTTCATTTTTGATAAATTAAACTTCTTGTTGGATGCTGCAATGGGCTTCAGTGGGTTACAACAGAATAAGATTATTAAGATATTTTCGGTCGCGGCGGTAGTCTTTTTACCACCTACAGTAATCGCAAGTAGTTATGGTATGAACTTTGCTAATATGCCTGAGCTTGATTGGCAATTTGGTTACCCTATGGCTATTTTGATGATGTTTGGTAGCGCCGCAGGTACCTATTTATTCTTTAAGCGTAAAGGTTGGTTATAGTATAAAACAGCTCGCATCTAGCGAGCTGTTTTAGTTTCAGCATTTTGTTCAGTACTTGTAAATCTGAGAACCTTAGCTTTGTGTTGGTAAAACTCATCTGGATGATTTAGTACGTCATTAAGGCTGGATAGTTTTTGATACATCATATTGCTAACTACGTGGTAGCGTTGGTAGGGGGTCTTACAAAGAGAGAGTTTTTTCTCTAAATGATCCAGTAATGATATTAATTTGGGCTTACTGGTTGCTGCACTCTCATCTATGACTTGTTGATTTAACTTTTTTTGCAAAGCATCTAACTCTTTGGGATCGTTTTCCGCAAGCCAAAGTAACCTGTCAAAACTGGGTAATTCAGTCATAAAAACTTACTCCAATGCATTCGTTATTGGATTAAATCTAGTAACAGCTGCGGAATAGAGCAAGAAATAGACAGGTTGAATCGTTATAGAATAGCTTTTCTCTAGTTGTCACTACCAAAAAAATAGCTAACCCTCTCTCTTGGGTTTAGGTATTTGAATACTTTTTCTGGAAGAGCAGCAGGAGGTAAACATCTAACAATCGTTATGCCTTCTTGTGCAAGTTCCACAATAGGTGCTTGTTCTTTAGGGACTAATGCATCGTAAACTAAGATCCTCGGCAAAAGTAATTGGCTTACATTTACAGACATCACCATACCGTATTGACCTGAAGAAAGTTCAACTATGCTGCCAGGTGGGTAAATCCCAAGCATTTTAACCATTCTACCCACTATGTCAGGGTTTAATTGTGACTGATAATGCTTGTACAGGTAGCCAAGAGCCGAAAATGGTGTGCGTGCCTTTCTGCTTCGATCTGAATGACAAAGGTTGTCATAAGTGTTTACAGCGGTGACAAGCTGACTGAGTTTATCTATTTCAGGTTCTTTCAGCCCTTTGGGTGTACCAGAGCCATCTAGAAACTCATGATGGTTTAATATTATTGGTAATGCTTCTGTCGGAAAATTATCAGCAAGCTTAAGTAAGTCAACGCCCATCGCTGGATGTTGATTGATAAAGTTTTGCTCAGCTTGTGTGAGTGGCGTAGTTTTCCTCATTAACTGAGTTGGCACCTTCAATTTGCCGGTATCATGAAATAATGCACCTAAACCAATTAGCTCTATCTCATTGCGCGTCCAACCTAACTCTTTTGCGATTAACATCGATAAGACTGATACATTTAACGAGTGAAAGTAGATACCGTCATCATTCTTTGAGTCTGCCATTAAATGTAAGACCAACTTATCTGATGTTAATAACTGTTCGGATATATTATGGATCAGCTCTTTTGCATCGTTGACCGCATTCAGTGGGCGATTGCGTAGTTTACCCATTAAGCTTCGGATCATCGCCACTGACCGTTCAAACTGTTGTTCAGTTTTCTGTAAATGACGTCTCAAGCTCTTGTGAGCTTCAATACTTTCAGCTTTTTGCTTGTTAAGTTCATCTGAAAGTTTATCCAAATCACTTTCAACAGCATTCTGTTTTGGGGCTTGAGCATCTTTAACGCTTAAGATTGGCGTATCGCTGCGCTCAACGATAACGAATACATGTTCAATCCCAAGGTTCTTAATGAGTTCAATTTGAGCTTGTTGTCGAATTTTGAAGCTACTGAATAAGAATGGATGATCTTTCCATGAGATAGGGAGTCTGATGAAATTACCGACCTGTAGCTGCTCCACTGCAACTTTACAACTATTTGGCATATGTATTTGTGTGAGTCTTCCTTAATTTGCTATTTTAACGCAACCTATATAATTTACAATTGCTTAACTCATATGCTTACAAATATGGGAACTCAAACAATAACAGTTATAAGAGTATCAAATGGATTTTATTGAAATATACCCTAATGCACTTCCCGATGAACTTTGTGATCAACTTATTAGTGCCTTCGATTGCCACCCTGGAGTCTTAGCAGGTAGCACAGGTGGTGGCGTGGATATTGAGAAAAAGCTAAGCCGTGACCTGATGCTTGATTCACATGAAGATCTAGCAACACTAAAAAATAGCTTGTTAGGTTATACGCTTTCTCACGCTGCTGAGTATTTCAATAAGTATTCGATGGCACTGATGGGCGCGGTATCGGTTGGCGTGTCGAATGAAAACGGTGAGACGGTAACGCTAATACCTGACAATTACGCGGCATTAGGCGAGCTGAGAGCCGAGGCGATCGTTAAGTACCTATATCGAAGTGGCAGTATTAATATCCAGAAGTATGACAAAAATAAGGGGGGATATCCGCATTGGCATTCAGAGCAGTTTCCTCAATTAAATCATAATGAAGCCTTGCATCGAGTCGTATTATATATGTTTTATTTAAATGATGTGGAAGAGGGCGGCGAAACTGAGTTTTATTATCAAAATAGAAAAGTGAAACCTAAAAAGGGCACTATGGTGATTGCGCCTGCGGGATTTACCCACTCACATCGTGGCAATATGCCAAAAAGTTGCGATAAATATATCGCAACCTCATGGATAATGTTTAATCGTGCTGAGCAGCTGTATGGCGCTAAATAGGGATTGAGATCCTAAAACAAGCTCCCTCCAATTCCGACGTCTCAATGCTGAGGCGTCCACCATAGCTGATAACTATCTCATTGCAGACAGCAAGACCAATACCTTGACCCGCTTTCTGAGTATCTGCTCTTACTCCGCGCTGAATGATATTCTGTCTGATACTTTCATCAACGCCTGGGCCGTCATCTTCTACTAATAACTCAAATTCGCCGGCATCGTTATAATATGATGATACTCTAACGGTGGTGATACATAATTTGAATGCATTCTCCATCAAGTTGCCACAGAGCTCCATTAGGTCGCCTTTATCACCTGGAAATACATGTTCTTGCTCAATATGAGACTCAAAAATAACCTGTTTATCTCGATATACTTTAAACAGCATTTGCGAGAGCTGGTCAACAAGCGGAGCGATTAGAGTTTGTTCCTGCTTCAATCCCTTACGACCTAGCATTGCTCGCTTCAATTGATATTTGACCAACTGATCCATTTGGCTGACTTGTTCCATTATCTTCTCGCTGGTTGCCTCTTTATCTAAAGTGGCGTCATCAGTAATGGCATGCACCGCTGCCAGACGCGTTTTAAGACTGTGGGCCAAATCATTCATCGCGTTTTGGTAGCGTTGCTGTTGCGCACTCGATTGTACTAATAGCTGGTTAAGTGCTTGTGTCACACCTTCTAGTTCAACGGGATAGCCTTCAGAAAGGCTCTTCGATTTGCCACTATTTACCGATTGTAGTTCATTTCTAAGTTGCACTAACGGACGCATTCCCCAGTACGCTGCACTAATCAATAAGACTAGTGCTAGTGCAAGTACAAAACCTAAACGAATATAGGTGCGTCGACTGAATTTACTGTATTCCTCTTCAAGCTTTTCAGCATCTTTCAATACTAGTAAATTATATTCACTGCCAGCGATATCTAATGAAAGTAAATAAACAAAGTAGCCGCGGGTATCCGCTAGAGAAAGATAGTAGGGTGGGTTGCTATTACGGATCTCATTGAACCGCTCACAAGTATCAAATAGACCGCGGTCAACAGCCATTGAAGATGTCCATACTTGGTTAAAGGTGCTATCACAACTGGCAATAATATAACGCTGAGAGGTATTGTTTTCCGCTAACCATTCGTCGCTATTATCTGGCAGTAGATCATGCTCTCTTAGTTCCGCGGCAACTTTAGGGATCTCTGCAATGAGCTGAGACGTTTCTTCGTTGTAGCTATTTTGTGCGTGAAGGATATTGACCATCCACGCTAAACCAAAGCCCACTAGAGCAATGATAGATAATGAGGTGAGAAACATCCGCGTTAGCAGACGTTTCTTAGGCTTAAAGTTTAGCTGCATGGCAGGTTAAATTTATAGCCTTGACCACGGATGGTGGCAATAGGATTTTCCAAACCATCTTTAGTCAGTTTTTTGCGTAATCGGCTTACCATGACTTCAATAGTGTTAGGGTCGCCTTCTTTGTCGCCGTAGATCACATCGAGTAGACGCTGCTTTGCGACAACTTCATGGCAATGGCGCATTAAGTATTCCAGAATGAGGTACTCAAATGCGGTGACTTCCATCGGTTCTTCATTCATTGTGACTTGCTTTGCCGCTAAATCGATCTCCAGGGCACCACTGGTTATTTTAGGTTTTACAAAGCCGGCGCTACGTCTAACTAACGCATCAAGCCGAGCAACAAGTTCTTCTTTTTGGAAAGGTTTGACTAGGTAATCATCGGCGCCAGCATTAAGCCCCTCTACTTTGTCCTGCCAATTGACTCGTGCTGTCAAAATGAGCACTGGTGCTTTAAGGCCGTTATCGCGTAGGCTCTGAATCAAACTAATGCCATCTTGGTCAGGGAGCCCAAGGTCAACAATAGCAACATCTATTGGATAGTTTGTTGCTTGATAAAATCCCTCTTTTGCTGTTAATGCAACCTGAACTTGATTTCCTAGTTCACTCAATTGCACTTTTAGGTGGTGAGATAGAATCGGATCATCTTCAACAACCAATATTCTCATAGTCAAATATCCTTGAATGCGATAAAGATTAGTTTACGCAGAATTATGGCAACTGCCAACTAAGTGTTTCAATTTACGTAGGAGTTTACGCTTCAATTACTTAACCTTTGCTGAATTGTGCAGTCATTAGACTTGAGAGACAGATTGATAGTCGAAAATACAAGCACGGTTATGTCTTAATCCGTAATTATCTAACACTTTGGCGACATAATTCTGGGTTTGTTTGCGCAATTTGGTTAAGATCCGTTAAATTTTTGTCAAATCAGGTTGATTATGTTCGCGTTTAAACCCCTTATTAGTGTGTTTCTCTTGCTTGTCGCGCCAAGCGCATTAGCTGCTACCTTTACATTTACCGCTATTCCCGATGAGGATGAGAGCCAACTGCGAACTCGTTTTGATAAAGTTGCCGTATACTTAGAAGAGAAATTGGGAGTTGAAGTTAAATACATCCCAGTAAAGTCATACTCTGCAGCCGTAACAGCATTTAGGAACAATCAAGTGCAACTGGCTTGGTTTGGTGGCCTTTCAGGCGTTCAAGCTAGGCGACTCGTTCCAGGCTCTGACGCGATAGCCCAAGGCTACGAAGACCAGTTTTTTAAGAGCTACTTTATCGCACATCACTCGACCGAAATGCTAGTTAACAATAGTTTTCCAAATCTTAACGGCTACACTTTTACCTTTGGTTCAAAAGACTCAACCTCTGGCCGATTAATGCCACAGTTTTTTATTGAGAGAAACTTGGGTAAGCGACCTGAAGACATTTTTAAACGCATCGGATTCTCCGGAGACCACAGCCGCACTATTGCTCAGGTTCAAGCTGGGGTTTATCAAGTTGGCGCTGTCAATTATAAAGTGTGGGAATCCGCTGTTGCAGCCGGAAAGGTTGATTTAAAAAAGGTTGACGTTATCTGGGAAAGCCCTACATATCCTGATTACCAATGGACAGTAAGAGCAGGTGTTGACGACTCTTTTGGCGAAGGTTTTAAAGCAAAACTCTCTGCAGCTTTGTTGGAAATGAATGATCCAAAACTTCTAAAAAGCTTTCCCCGTAAATCCTTTGTTGCGGCTGATAACTTAGATTATGAGCCTATTGAAAATGTGGCAAAAACCATCGGCCTAATTGATTAATCGATGCTAAGTCTTAGTGATTTCTCCCTTAGCTTCGGCGATAAAAAGGCACTCGATTCTATCGACCTTTCAATCACAGCTGGCGAAAAAGTGGCTGTTATTGGTAGCTCAGGTTCTGGGAAATCAACACTCATTGCTCATATTAATACTCAGTTGCATGGGAGCGCTGCATACTGCTCTCAGCAACAGGGCCTAGTAGAAAGCCTGAGTATATTCCATAATATTTATATGGGCGCTCTTGGCAGAAACTCTGCATTTTATAATCTGTTGAATTTACCATTTCCATTTAAAAAACCGCGTACAGAAGTCGCCATCATAGCCCAAGACTTAGAGTTAGATTGTTTATTATCGCAACCGGTTTCTAAGCTCTCTGGCGGCCAACGACAGCGAACTGCAGTTGGCCGAGCTATCTATCAGCAAATGCCGGTTTTTATTGGTGACGAGCCATTTTCTGCACTCGATCCTTTAATGAGTAAGCGGCTGATTAAATATGTATTACAGCAACATGAATCGGTTATTATGGTGCTTCATGATATGAATATGGCGTTAGAGTATTTTGACCGAGTGATTGGCTTGCGTAATGGTAAAAAGCATATTGACTCCAAAACTTCTTTGCTGACGATTGAAATGTTGCAAGACTTTTACCAAGATTCTATGAATCAAGAGTTCTCAACCTGTAAGTCAGCAATCGTTGAGTGACCCTTTCATGAATAGGTATGAACCACGATGGGCTTTTTTTGGCTATTGGCAAAGAGTCTCGTTGGTCTTACTTCTTATTACACTTACATGCTTTTATTGGGCCGATACAGAGATCATTGCGTTAGATCCATGGAGTGAGCTTCAACGCATTGGTTTAGGGTTTCTCTCGCCTGATTTTTTAGCTACCGAATATTTATTAGAAGCTGTATGGCAGACGATAAGCTTTGCCTTACTCGGTGTCGCCGCTGGTTTATTGTTAGGTAGCCCTGTTGCGCTTATTTATAACAGACCTATTGTTGCTGCAACCTGTGCTTTTATTCGTTCTATCCATGAGTTGTTTTGGGCATTACTATTTTTACAAGTCTTTGGCTTATCTCCTTTAACAGGAGTATTGGCAATCGCTCTACCTTATGGCGCAACATTTGCCCGAGTTTTCAGCGATATTTTGCAGCAAGCGCCAACCACTACATTGCAAAATTTGCCGGCCAATACAGACAAAGTTAGTCGCTATCTATATGGTCGTATTGCTCATGTCTTTAATGAAATAAAAGCGTATGTACGTTATCGCTTTGAGTGCGCGCTAAGAAGCAGTGCGATACTTGGGTTTGTAGGAATGCCTACATTAGGCTTCTATCTCGAGTCAGCGTTTCGACAGGGTCACTATCATCAAGGAGCTGCGCTCCTTATTCTGTTTATCGTGATCATAGGCACCATCCCTTATTGGTGCCGCAGTAAGTTATTACCTGTATATTTTGTCGCTGCTATGTTCTTAATGCCTGAAGTAACGACTATAGATAGTTCGCTTGTTTGGCGTTTTTTAAGTGATGATATTTTGCCGCCGATGTTCCAAAGCCATAGTGTAGAGCTGTTATCTATTGATAGATGGGCTTTGTTTGTGGAGTGGTTTTATCAGATTATCACCGAACAGGCCTTGCCTGGTGTGTTGGCGACCTTGTTACTCGCTATCGCTGCACTAGGTGGTAGTTACTTATTAACTCTTTTCTTCACAGCCGTTAGTTTTAAACCTCTAACAGGCTCATTTATAGCGGCTACAAATAACGTTAACTTACTTATTTTAAGGTCAATTCCTGAGTATATATTTGCCTATATATTCATGCTGCTGTTGGGACCATCGATGCTACCGGCTATTCTGGCTTTGGCTATCCATAATGGTGCTTTAATCGCTTATTTAGTCGCTAGGCAAAGTGCATCGACGACTTATAGTCAGCATTTTAACGGTAAATTTGATGGTTATGCTTATGATATATTACCCAGAATATATCCTAATATGATGGCGTTACTCTTCTATCGATTTGAAGTTATTCTGCGGGAAACAGCGATTCTAGGGATGCTCGGCGTGGCGACATTGGGCTTTTATATTGATAGTAACTTTTCAGAAATCCGCTTTAATGGTGCATTAATATTGATTTGTGTAACAGCAATACTGAATATTGTTATCGATATCGTGAGTAGAAGGCTGCTCACGACTCACTCAATACCTGATCAGTCTTGTTGAACCTGAGAATAGATTAAATACCTATATTGCTAAGTTTCTCTTATCCAATTAAGCCGCGAACTTTCAAGTCGGATGAGGTCATACCAATTGCATTAAAAG
>NZ_JBFRMK010000310.1:0-6776 GCF_041470405.1 Shewanella sp. 10N.286.45.A1 | reverse complement strand
GCCTGAAAACCTTTCGAAAAAGCTCTATCTAATCGATCTCGTTTTTGTCTCTTCATGCGAGCGTCCTCTCTTCCATAATGGTAGAAGCCAATGCTTCTAGACTATGAATAAAACTTTTTGCTACAGAGATCAATCAAAAAAAACGACCAGTTTACAGGTTGAATATTAAGCTATTGAGTTAGGTAATAAAAATAAAAATAAAAAAATCGAGGCAGGTTGCCTCGATTTAGTCTACTCGTCTAATAAGTTACTTTCTTTTACGTCGTAACCAAACTAACGGCAACATTAACAACCAACCAAGGCTTGCAGCGCCCTTTCGTTCATAGTTACCATTCTCTCCGCTATCATCTATACAACTATTAGCGGCCTTCCATTCATCAGTTACCTCTTCGCCTGTTGTTTGAATAACCATCATACGCGGTAAAAATGAAGTTACTGGGTCACCATAACCATTGAGTTCGAAAAACGGTAAACCGTTATCGCCAATAATCAGGTTACCGTCAGTATCAAACTGATAAGAAGGCTTACGAATAAAAGCAGTACCAACAATAGTGCCACTGTCATTAATACTGTTTGCTTCTACTATCTTGATTTCACTATCATAGGTCAGAGTCTTTCCTGAGCCATCTTCAACTTCAACTTTATTCCGAACCCACTTGTCTGAATCATCCTTTACAAATCCTTTAGATTGACAGGTCAGTAAGTCATTGAGGTTAGAAAATTCATCTTCTGCGATGTTGTACAGGAAGCCAGCTTTAGGCCTTGGCTTTTCTTTATCATGAGTGGTTTCAATATAACCAACCACTTGGCCATTATTATTGATCGCTCTACCACGACTACCAAGATCTGAAAGATTATTGTAGAAATCATTGGGTGTAACAACTTCTGCATTCTCATCTGTAGTATCGATATAGAAAAACTTATCTCGAATATAACCTTCAATGTATTTACTGTAACTACCAATCAAAATACCGCTGTCGTTAATATCGTAAGCGATAGATGAACGCACATCTTTAACCGTATCAACATCAATCCAGTTATATTGGTACGCTCCTTGGGCGTCTTGCTTCCAATACGCAGCATCAAAATACAACCTGTCCTTATTACCGTCACGATAAACATGTGAGCGACCAGCAACAACACCAGCGGCATTGATTCCAAGACCTTGTCCGGTGTAAACGCCATCATTAGTCACTTCTAAGCCAAGAGGAAGCTCAAAGCTCTCTGTGACAGCGCCTGCTTCGTACTTCCAAACATAACCGCGAGTTTGATACTGAATATCTCTAAAGCCACTACTATTCGGGTACTGTCTGTTTTGTACACAAATGTCTGTTGGCGCTGTTTCACTGTTGTTTGATACACAGGAATCGATAATGCTGGCACTGTTCTTGCTAATATCAGTACTCGCATAACCAGTAATCAAGTTGTCGCCATTAACTGCAGTACCACTTGAGAAACCGCCAACGGTCACTGTCACGTCACCATCGTCTTGCTCTGAAACATACTCAGTGTACGGTGGTGTCAAAGCGATTTCAGTATTAGTATCATCCTTAACGAAGCCGCGTTGCTCATATTCCCGGTAGTACCAAAACTCTTGCGTTTCACTGCTACCTGAATAAGGAACAGTTTCTTCAATAGCCGTCATCGCACCGACTTTAACTTTTGCATCATTAATGCCGTAGTAAAAAGTATCGACTGAATTAACCGTATCCTCATCTTCAGGGAACGTTGGTGCAGTGGTGCCATTAACACTCTCAAAAGTCGGTAACCAAGGAGCTTCAACTTTAAAGTCAGGATGATCCGGATCATCTGATCTATATGATAATTCAGAATCTGAAATGAACGTAAAATTATTCGCAATAATCGGCAAGTTAACTGAATAAGTAATGGTTTCAGCATCTGACACACCATCTTCGATGTCAATAACGCCATTGTCATCTTCATCAACATTCAGTTTCTTTTTGCCTTTGGCTGCCCCAACCGCTTCGTTGTTGTTGTTTACAGCCATACCGTAACCGTTACGAGTATTAGCAATGGTGCCGTCTAAGTTAAATGTCTCGGTATCGAGATTCTTTATTTCATAAACAGGTGCAGCCTGTGCACCATGAAGGACACTTAATACACCAACGGCAACTAAGGATAGGGTCTTTTCCAACTTAAACTTCATGAATTACTTCCCATTTTTTTATTTTTAGCTTACTTCAATGACTCGAGCTCTTCCCATCGCTCAAAGTAACTCTCAAGTAGACCTTCCTTATCGGATAGGGTCTTTAGCTTCTCGTTAACTGTTTTTTGTTCCTGAGCATAAAAATCAGGACCACTAATAATACTTTGCAATGCTTCAATATCCTGCTCTAACTGTTCCATCAATGCAGGTAAAGACTCTAATTCTCTTTGTAACTTAAACGACAACTTCTTGGTCGGTTTAGCCGCAACAGCTGGTTTTTTTTCAACAACTGGAGATTGGACACTCTTTTGTTCTTGAGGTTCCTCAGAATAAAATTTAGCACCTTGGGACACCGCATCTTGGTAGCCACCGACGTACTCACTCCATCCACCATTGCCTGTAAACCACCAACTACTGGTCACAGTATTATCAATAAATGCTCTATCGTGACTAACGAGTAATAGCGTACCTTTATAATCTGCGAGTAAAGACTCAAGCAGTTCTAAGGTTTCAATGTCTAGATCGTTTGTTGGCTCATCGAGAATAATAAGATTTGCAGGACGAAGCAATAAGCGCGCTAACAACAGACGATTTTTTTCTCCACCAGATAAAGCCTTAACCGGCGTTCTTGCTCTTAGTGGTGAGAATAAAAAGTCTTGTAGATAACTAAGGATATGACGGTCTTGACCATTAATAGTAACGGTCTTTTTACCTTCACCAACGTTCTCTTCTACCGTTTTTTCAGGATCAAGTGCTTCTCGGTACTGATCGAAATAAGCGACTTCAAGTTTAGTACCGACTTTGACACTACCAGACTGTGCTTCTAATTGACCAATAAGCAACTTAACCAAGGTTGATTTACCGCAACCATTAGGGCCTATCAATGCAATTCTATCACCACGCATAACTGCAGAACTGAAGTTCTTAACCAAGTTTTTATCAGGCAGGTTGTATTCTAGGTTCTCAATATCAAACACCAACTTACCTGAGCGGTCAGTATCAGCAACTGACATTTTAGCGCCACCTTGACGATTAAGGCGTGCCATGCGCTCTACCCTTAAGTCTTTAAGCGCACGTACTCGGCCTTCGTTACGGGTTCGGCGAGCCTTAACGCCTTGGCGAATCCATGCCTCTTCTTCTGCGAGCTTTTTATCAAACAGAGCATTCTGTTCAGCTTCCACTCGCAACCATTCAGCTTTACCTGTTAAGTAAGCTTGATAACTGCCAGGCCAAGAGGTTGCAATACCGCGGTCTAAGTCGACGATGCGGGTCGCCATTCGATCAATGAAACCCCTATCGTGACTGACAAACACAATCGCGCCACGGTAGCTTAGTAAGAATTGCTCTAACCATTCGATAGTGTCAATGTCGAGGTGGTTAGTCGGTTCATCAAGAAGCAACAGATCGGGGTCGCTAACCAGAGAGCGAGCTAAAGCCACTTTACGTTGCCAGCCACCAGATAACTCAGATAATGGTGCATCAGCATCCAACCCAAGTAACTCACAGTTCTGGTTGATACGATTATCGAGTTGCCATCCATTTAAATGATCGATATCGCCTTGTAGCCTTTCCATCTGCTTCAGCATACGCTCCATTTCATCTGGATTAGCGGTTGCCACATCATGAGAAAGTTGATGGTAACGCTCTAACTTTTCACCAACTTCCTGTAAGCCAGCAGCAATATAAGCATAAACGGTTCCTTGTTCGGCTTTAGGTGGATCTTGTTGCAAACGACTGACTTTTACATCGGTAGCAATATTAAACTCACCTTCATCAAGCAGAACATCACCGCTTAGTACTTTCATCAGGCTAGATTTGCCTGCACCATTGCGGCCTACGATACAAACGCGTTCACCAGCTTCAATGGTAAAATCTGCTTTTTGCAATAACGGGGTATAACCGTAGGCTAAAGAGCCGTTATTAATACGTACTAAACTCAACTTACGCTCCTAAAAATTCTTGTAATGCTTTGAGGTCAAATGGCCAGCCCAGCTCGCGATTATCTGTCGTTATTCTTACCACAGGGATCCTTGTCCCGTAACGCTCAGCTAGCAACTCATCCTCACAAATATCTTCCGCAACAAACATAACTTGTGCTTGCTGTAGCAAATCAGCTGCCAACTCACACAGATGACAGGCATCTGTGTGGTATAAAACAACTGAATGAACTTTACTCAGCATGAGTGATAAGCCAAGTATTATGGATTTGAGGATTGCGCTTATAATCTAATGGTAACGTTTGGTTATCGATATTTTTAATCGACATGCCAGCCGCTTCCAACTGTTCAATTTCCATCTTAAATTTACGCTTGTTGTTGGAGAAAATAATCTCTCCGCCTGGATTAAGCAACTTTATCAAGTTGCTCAAAAGAGGCACATGATCGCGCAGCACGTCGAAAGAGTCTTCCATACGCTTTGAATTTGAGAAGGTTGGCGGATCGATAAAGATAAGATCGAATCTATCGTGGGTGCGCTTTATCCACTGTAAACAGTTCGCTTGCACAAATTGATACTTATCATCGTTTAAACCATTAAGCGCAAAGTTTTCTTTCGCCCAATTGATGTAGGTATTTGACATATCTACCGTCGTAACAGACGTTGCTCCGCCAATAGCAGCATGCACCGACGCAGTCCCCGTGTAAGCAAATAGGTTACACACACTACGGCCTTTAGATTTTTCACCCACCATCTTACGAGTTAGACGATGATCTAAAAACAAGCCAGTATCTAAATATTCTTTAAGGTTAAGCTTAAACTTGGCGCCGTACTCAGTCGTAATAAGTTCAAGCTTATTAGCTTGCATCTTTTCATATTGCGAAATGCCCTTTTTACGCTCACGGGTCTTCAATACAATATTGTTTGGATCGATTCCGATAGCATGTGGCAACGCAATCAATACGTCTGTTAAGCGACGTTTTGACACCGATTCAGGGATCTCTGCGGGTGCGGCATATTCATAAACAACAACGTGATCGAGGTATTTATCAATGGCAACATTATAATCAGGCAAGTCGGCATCATAAAGGCGGTAACTATCAATGCCCTCTTTCTTCGCCCACTTTTGTAACTGTTTAAAGTTCTTCTTAATGCGGTTAGCGAAAGGCACTGCGATGTCACTTACATCACCGTCGACTTTAATATTTGCAGGATCGACACGACGAGTGTTTTCGGCATGAACAGTATACAGATTAAATGCACACTCTAGCGCGCCGTTATTCATCTTCATCTGTTTGTCAGCTTTAAGCTTTAACGCTGACAGTAACTCTGCATCACTATTAAGTATCGCTAGGTTCCAGCCACCGAATTCTGCTTTGAACTTATCGCCTAGCTGATAATACAGTTGCAGTAATGATGTCATGTTTCCTAAACGTTCACCGTAAGGCGGGTTCGAAATCAAATAACCAGTCGCTGCAGGTACGCTTATGTTAAGCGCGTTACTGACATTAAAATCGATAAACTCAAGTACGCCTGCATTTTCAGCATTGCGCTTAGCAAGCGCTACTAGTCTTGAATCTATATCAGATCCATAGAATTTTATTTCACAGCGAGTCTTGCCAATTGATGCTCTAGCATGAGCTTCATTTAACAGTTCTTGCCAAACTTTATCGTTGTGAGGTAGCCACTTTTCAAAACCAAAGCGTTCACGATGAATGCCTGGAGCAATATCGCAAGCCAGCATTGCAGCTTCAATCAAAATAGTACCGCTACCGCAAAAAGGGTCTAACAAGGTGACAGGAGACTTCTTCCAGCCACTGCGAACCAACATATTTGCCGCTAGGTTTTCTTTAAGCGGCGCTTCACCTGTTGTAGAACGGTAACCACGTTTATGTAACGCAGGGCCAGAAAAGTTAATACCAATGGTTATCTCACCGCGGCGATAATGAGCATCAATTTTGTAGTCAGCGTCAATTTTAGCAACGTTCGGACGGGAAAAATCATCATCACGAAAACGATCGACTATCGCATCTTTAATTTTCAAAGCACCAAATTGGGTGTTGTTAATGAAGCCACCCATACCATGGAAATCAACACTAAAAGTACTGCGGTTAGAAAACTGCATCTGCCAATCAATCCCATAAGCGGCATTATAAAGCTGCTCTGGTGACTCACAAGGTCCTTTATGGATCACTAAAATGATTCTGCTGGCTAGTCGCGACCAAAGGGTGATCCGATAACCAAGTTCTAGAGAAGCAGTAAAATAAACTCCCGCTACACTTTCTTTGATATCTGAAGCGCCAAGCTCCGCTAATTCAAGCGATAACGCGTATTCGTAGCCCCGAGGAGCAGCAGCAAAAAAATTTAACATCGATAGATAGACACTGAATAAAAATTAGTTGGTTATTATACCCGTAAGCGCCAGCAAATGATAAAAAGATATTGCCTAATAGCCGATAATTTCATGACTCAGCTAGAAAATCATTTCAATTTGCTTCTTTTAAATCAAAATTGACTAGGGCCTGTTGATCTTTCATGGTTGTTTTTACGCAAATTTATTGGCGATTTTGGCAAGGCAGAGGCTATGTAGTCTAATGATTCTCCACAAAGAGCCTTTAACGCAGAAAAAATGGTCAAGAAATGCGGTCCTTTGGGTTCGTTTCATTGCTTCTAT
>NZ_JBFRMK010000309.1:0-3772 GCF_041470405.1 Shewanella sp. 10N.286.45.A1 | reverse complement strand
TGCTAAATGATCGGCATTAACACTGAAGTGTTCCTTTTTTTGAGCCTACAATTAAGTGACTTTTAAGCGTTAGCCTTTAGCCATTTTTGCAAATACACGTTCTGCAGCAGCGAGCGTTGCTTCAAGCTCTGCTTCACCGTGAGCAAGCGATAGGAAACCTGCTTCATAAGCACTTGGTGCTAGGTAAACCCCTTCATCTAGCATGCCATGGTAAAACTCTGGGAATTTTTCTGCGTCGCACTGAGTGACTTGTTCAAATGAAGTGATTGTTTCCTCTTCAGTGAAGAAGAAACCGAACATGCCACCCACGTAGTTGATTGCCATTGGAATGCCGTGCTTGTTGGCAGCCGCTTTAAAGCCTTCAGCAATGTATTGCGTCTTAGCCGCAAGTTGCTCGTAAACGCCATCTTCACAAAGTGCTTCCATTTGCGCAAGACCTGCAGACATTGCAATAGGGTTACCTGACAGTGTACCGGCTTGGTAAACTGGACCAGTAGGAGCGATAAACTGCATCACATCTTTACGACCACCAAAAGCGCCTACTGGCATGCCGCCGCCAATCACTTTCCCTAATGTGGTTAGATCGGGTGTGACACCGTAGTGACCCTGCGCACCGCTTTTAGAGACGCGGAAACCGGTCATGACTTCATCGATAATCATCAATGCGCCATATTGGTCACAAATAGCACGTAGCCCTTGTAAGAAACCTTCTACTGGTGGGATGCAGTTCATGTTACCGGCAACAGGCTCTAAAATAATGCACGAAATCGCTTCAGGGTACTGTTCAAACAGCGCCTTAACAGAATCAAGGTCGTTATAAGTTGCAGTTAATGTGTGCTTAGCAAAGTCTTCAGGAATACCTGGAGAGCTTGGTTGTCCCAGTGTTAAAGCACCTGAACCTGCTTTTACTAATAGGCAGTCAGCGTGGCCGTGGTAACAACCTTCAAACTTTAGGATTTTGTCACGGTTAGTGAAGCCACGTGCTAAACGGATTGCACTCATGGTTGCTTCAGTACCTGAGCTCACCATACGAACCTGTTCCATTGAAGGTACCATTTCAATGACTTTTTCAGCCATAGTCACTTCAAGTTCAGTTGGCGCACCAAACGATAGACCGTTGTCTACTGCTTTTAATACAGCTTCGCGGATTTTCGGGTGGTTATGACCTAAGATCATTGGTCCCCAAGAGCCTACATAATCGATGTATTTTTTGCCGTCAGCGTCAAAGATATAGGCGCCATCAGCTTTTTCAATAAAACGTGGAGAACCACCAACACCATTAAATGCGCGGACTGGAGAGTTAACGCCGCCTGGAATGGTTTTTTTAGCCTGTTCAAATAGTTCGTCGGAACGGGTCATTTTAGATCCTTAAAAGTCAGTAGCCTGATTAAAATTCAGCTTTTCGTGAATACCAATTGACTGGGCGCTCATATTGCTCCAATTGAGAGTCAACACCTAGCGTCAGTGCAAACAGTGCCATACGAATTAATAAACCGTTATCTGCCTGCCTAAATATAGCCAGGTTAGGGTGGTTATTAAGATCGTTATCCAGTTCATTTGCTTGTTCACGAGAGTCTCGTGGCAAAGGATGCATGATCACTGTGTTAGATTTACAATTCTTTGTATAAATACTTTGGTTGAGTCGAAACTTACCACGATATTTATTTGCTTCATCCTGTGACGGGAAGCGTTCTTCTTGAATTCGAGTTAGATAGAGTATATCAGCGCGATCTAAATTGCCTTCAAGTTGGTCTGTTATTGTGATCTTATGCCCAGCATTTTCAATGTCATCGATCACATAGTCAGGCATTGCCAACTCTTTTGGTGACACTAACGTGAAGCTGACATCTTTATACATACATAACAGACGAGATAAAGAGTGCACGGTGCGACCAAATTTCAAATCGCCCACCATCGCAATATGCATCCCACTGATATCGCGTCCACCAGAGGCGAGCTCTTTTTGGATAGTAAATAGATCCAGTAGTGCCTGAGTTGGGTGTTCGTTTGAGCCATCGCCACCATTGATCACTGGCACGCGGCTGCCTTCTGCGAACTCTTTAACTGAAAACGCTTCAGGGTGGCGCATAGCAATCACATCTGAGTAGCTTGAAAGTACTCGAGCGGTATCGTACAGAGACTCACCTTTTGATAATGACGATGAAGCCATGCCGACGGTTTCATTAACTTTGCCGCCGAGTAGGTTAAATGCACAGCCAAAACTGATACGAGTACGTGTGCTCGGCTCAAAGAAAAGGTTGCCCAATACCGCGCCATCTAAAACAGTGGTGCGTTTCTGTCTTAATGCGTAGGGAGTCATACGAGTAGCAACATCGAAGATGTTCTGTACGGCATCCAGATTAAGCTGGTTTACCGAAAGGATATGTGAACCTTGAAACTGAGTCATCAGCCTTTATTTCCAATTTCTGGGGGGCTTTTTAGCAAGCGTTAATACGCGGCTAATTTGCCCTAAATTTATGTAGGGTGGCTGAGGCGGCACTATAGCAGAAAGTCCCATGCTGTGGAATATGTGTGGGGTTGAATATGGCAACATTAATCGGAGGTAAAAGGGCAATAATCAGCGGGAAATGGTATTGATAGCGGTAACTCTTTTGCGAGACTCAAGGCGAGTAGGGCAATACTTTGCTGGCTATTTTTCTAGCGTTGTTGAATTTCTTACAAAATCAGCTTGGTAATATTGGCATTTGCGCTTGCTAATTCATTTGTTGCAGAGTAAAACAGCGCAATAGATTCGAGTATTTTGATTTAAAAGCATAGCTTTGGAAGGTTTAAATTGGACCACATGATTTGGAATGTTGACCCTGTAGCAATTAGTTTTATGGGGCTTAAAGTACATTGGTACGGCATATTGTTTGCGTTGGCGATTGCCTCAGGCTTTCAGGTGATGAAGCGTATTTATGTCAGGGGGAATTTGCCTGTAGAGTCACTAGACAATCTACTGATGTATTGTGTTGTGGGCATTATCGTCGGCGCGCGCTTAGCCCATTGTCTATTCTACGATCCAGCGTATTACTTAAGTCATCCTCTTAAAATATTTGCGATATGGGAAGGGGGCCTAGCGAGTCATGGCGGAGGGTTGGGAGCCATACTTGCGCTCTATTACTATCAGCGTCAGATGAAGCTGCCATTCTTATTCCTGCTTGACCGTTTGGCTATTGCCACTGCTATCTTTGGTTTCTTTGTGCGAATGGCAAATTTCGTTAACTC
The DNA here is from genome assembly GCF_041470405.1 of Shewanella sp. 10N.286.45.A1. Lineage (NCBI taxonomy): Bacteria > Pseudomonadati > Pseudomonadota > Gammaproteobacteria > Alteromonadales > Shewanellaceae > Shewanella > Shewanella sp. 10N.286.45.A1. Next base: position 544 of record NZ_JBFRMK010000309.1, on the reverse strand, counting down.
AGAGATCCTTGGCTTACCAACTGATAAGCCTTGGGGGATTATCTTTGAAAGAATAGATATGTTACCGCGACATCCTGCACAGCTTTACGAAGCCATCGCCTACTTATTGATATTTGTCTTGCTATGGTGCATCTACAGAATGACTGAGATGAAGCAGAAACATGGTGCTATTTTTGGCTTGTTCTTAGTTCTGGTATTTAGTGCTCGATTCGCTATTGAAATGGTGAAAGTCAAACAAGCTGTTTATGCTGATTCATGGACATTCAGTGCTGGCCAGTTGTTGAGTATTCCATTTTTGTTAGTGGGGGTAGCGTTGCTCGTGACTCCTTATTTGCGTAAAGCAAAAACGAGCGAATAGAATCTGGTTTATTGAAGATAAGAAGCAATCGCTGATGTTATGCATCAGCGGTTTTTTTGTGCTTAACAGTGTAGAACAGTGGTTAAAGCTAGAATGCCAGCTTGCGAATAAGGACTAGCTGAAGCAAAGAGCTAAGTAAGCATTCATTTTTATAAGGAGAGCCTATATGCTAGGGGCTGTTGATCT
>NZ_JBFRMK010000308.1:4239-5513 GCF_041470405.1 Shewanella sp. 10N.286.45.A1 | reverse complement strand
TAATGCCGATCATTTAGTGGTTAATTGATCGGTTGACCGATCCTTATAAGATGGCAAAATCCGAGTGTTTTTAAACACTCGGATTTTTTATGGACGTATCTCAAGCACTTAATATCATCAATGATTGGAAGCCGAATAATATTGCAACGTTGGCTGACTTACTTCCTCTAGAGCTTATTGATGAAGCCTATTCTTTGACTGACACTGTGACCATGCGTAAACGCAAATTAACTTTGGAATCCATGGTATGGTTGCTCGTTGGTATGGCTATTTATAATGATAAGTCCATGAAAGACCTTGTTAATCAACTTGATATTGTTGATAGAACAGGGAAAGCCTTTGTCGCACCAAGTGCATTAACTCAACGCCGCAAAACACTTGGTCAGGCAGCAATGAAGGCCGTATTTCAACGAATGACTTCGTCTTGGCTAACCAGCGCTCATTTGCCTTATTGGAATGGGTTAACGCTCTTGGGAGTTGATGGTGTGGTTTGGCGAGCCCCAGATAGCCCAAAGAATAATGAAGCATTTTCACGTCAAAAAAATACGCAATATCCGCAAGTAAGAATGGTTTGTCAGATGGAATTAAGCAGTCACCTGATCACAGGAAGTGCTTTTGATGACTATAACGTCAATGAAATGATACTTGCGGAGCAATTGATAGAAACCACGCCTAATCATAGTGTCACCATGTTCGACAAAGGATTTTACTCGCTAGGTCTTCTGCATAAATGGCAACAAAGCGGTACTGAAAGACACTGGCTTATTCCGCTAAAGAAGAACGTCCAATATGAAGTTATCCAATCACGAGGGCGTAATGATAAATTGGTGCTACTACATAGCAATCCAAGAGCGAGAAAGCTCTGGCCTGAGTTACCTGAAACGATTCAAGCACGCCTTGTTACACGTAAAATAAAAGGTAAAACCTATGAGGTGTTAACCTCAATGCTTGATGCCATGAGATTTCCAACAGCCGATATAGCAGGGCTGTACGAGCATCGTTGGGAAATAGAGCTAGGTTATCGTGAGCAGAAGCAATACATGTTAGGTAGCCGTCTTACCTTACGCAGTCGTTTACCTGAATTAGTTAAACAAGAGCTATGGGGTATCTTACTGTCATACAATTTAATCCGTTACCAAATGGTTGAATTAAGCTTTAGTTTGAAGGGAAATTATCTGCCATATCAACTCAGTTTTAAGGGCACACTTGCACGAATAACAGCATTACTAGTTGGGCTTCCGTACTCCACTCCAGGCGCAATACCTCGGCAATTA
>NZ_JBFRMK010000308.1:0-3490 GCF_041470405.1 Shewanella sp. 10N.286.45.A1 | reverse complement strand
ACAATATGGCTGAAAGCTTAATTTTAGAGGGGCGCAGAGAAAGAACTTTCCCCAGAACAGTAAAACCTAGGCCTCAAAGGTATGCCAAAAATAAAAATGCCGTTCACCTTAAGTGAACGGCATTAGACCACAAGGTCCGCTTTTTTGTACATGGATGTACTTATCCCTGATCGCCAAGGAGGGCGAAAGAAGGGATTTGTACATGGATGTACTTATCCCTGATCGCCGCGATCCACTAAAGGTAGCGAAAGAAGGGATTTGTACATGGCAGTACTTATGCCTGTTCGCTGTGATCCGCCAAGGAGAGCGAAAGAAGGGATTTGTACATGGCAGTACTTATCCCTCAAGTTTCAGCCACTGGATGCAATTTCATTACAACTATCTGATCGATGTCCTTTTTATAAAACCTCTCAAAATCAGCCATATCTCTATTATTTTGTTGAACCCTTTTGCGCTTTTATTCGTAGTTAATCTGTATCTATAGCGTTTAAATCTCGGCTACAGCCAATATTATTTAAAGCCAATGCTTTTAAAGGGGAATTATGTCCTTATCCAAACACCTTGTAGTGTTCAACCATATAGTTTCCAAAGGGAAAATGTACGATAACAAATACCATCTTGACGGATTAACTGCATGGCATGACTTTGATGGTTACACCTGTTATTTGGGGTATCAGGAGTTAGTGATGACCTTGCAATTTCATGGACGATTTTCCTATGAGTATAAGGATCGTCTTGCCTACAACGAGTTTAATGCTTTGGTTATCGCCATCGCTAGACGGCTAAATCAGCGCTCGGTAAGCAATTAGTGTTAGGAATTAGCCAATATTGACAACGAATAATCGAACTCGCTTGCGCTAGATTCTAGAGCTAGCTTAACAACGTTACTCATTTCAGTTTTCAATACCGCTGCTCATTTCGCTTGGCTTAAAAGCGTTCTAACAGGAGGTTCCTAAGATGAAGAAATCTCAGCTACCAAGTAAAGTTTGCATCGTCTGTTTACGGCCTTTTCTGTGGCGAAAGAAATGGCAGAAAAGCTGGCTTGAGGTTAAGTATTGCTCTAAGCGCTGCGCCGGAAATAAGCAACAGATATCAGGGAGTACTAAATGAGCCCTCAACATCATTCATCAACAGTTCAACCAGCGTCAACGATGAGGCTAATTTTTGGCGACCAGCTCAACGCATCGCACTCTTGGTACCAAGAGCAAAACCCTAATACCTTGTATGTGATTGCCGAGCTTCACCAAGAGGCAAGCTATACACGCCATCATGTGCAGAAAGTGTGTGCCTTTTTTGCAGCAATGTCAGCGTTTGCCCAGACGCTCGAATACGCGGGTCATCGGGTACTGCATCTGACTCTTGACGATACTGTGGGCTATCAAGATTTACCCGCGCTGTTAACTGCACTTTTTGAACGTTATCAGGTGGATCTGTTTGAATATCAATTAGCGGATGAATACCGTTTACGGCAGCAATTATCTGAGCTTTCACAAGTTTCGTCAGTTAAGGCACAAGCTTATGAAACTGAGCATTTCTACCTGTCAGACTCAGAGCTAGATGACTATTTTAGCAAAGGTAAGAAACACCGTTTGGAGCACTTTTATCGCAAGTTGAGAGTACGATTCCAACTACTAATGGACGGTGCACAACCCGCTGGTGGGCAATGGAACTTTGATGCTGATAACCGCCAAAAACTCAAAGTCAGCGATTTTGGCTCTGTGCCAGAGCCTTTGGTGTTTGCCAATAATGTCACCTCCATTTTACAGCGATTACAGCGACATAATATCGATACTATTGGCGTTGCTCACTCTCAATTACTTTGGCCTGTGACTCAGCAGCAAGCAAACGAGTTACTTCAATTTTTCTGTCAGCACTGCTTGATCAGATTTGGGCGATTTCAAGATGCAATGACCGACAAACTTGATGCTAACCAAGGTGAGCTGTTCCAGAGTAAGCAGTGGTCGCTGTACCATTCACGGCTATCGTTTGCCCTCAATGCCAAGATCCTTAGCCCTCAGCAAGTGATAAATAGTGCCATCGCTTTTTATCACTCGGGTGATGGTGAGGTGAGTTTGTCGCAGATTGAAGGGTTTGTTAGGCAGATTTTAGGCTGGAGAGAGTTCGTTCGAGGTGTGTATTGGGCAAACATGCCAGAGTATGGCCTGCTTAATGAGTTGGCTGCAGATACTAACTTGCCTCGCTGGTTTTGGAATGGTGAAACCAAAATGAACTGCCTACATCACGCCATTAAGCAATCATTGGATTATGCCTATGCCCACCATATTCAACGCTTGATGGTCACGGGCAATTTTTGTTTGATCGCAGGTGTAGATCCCAATCAAGTTGATGATTGGTACTTAGGCGTTTATATCGATGCCATTGAATGGGTTGAGATGCCCAATACTCGGGGCATGAGTCAGTTTGCCGATGGCGGTATTGTGGGTTCGAAAGCATATGCGGCAAGCGGCAACTATATAAAGAAAATGAGTGACTATTGTAACGGGTGCCATTACCAAGTTAGCGAGAGTTACACAGATAATGCATGTCCTTTAAATGCACTGTACTGGCATTTCATGACGCTACATATTGATGACTTTAAAGCGAATCCACGCACAAAAATGGTCTACAGCAATTGGCTAAAAAAGCCAACGCGAGATAAGGAATTGGTGCTCAAGCGTGCCAAATACCTATTAGCTCATATTGAAGAGCTATAGCCTGAATAAAGTCCATTGAATGACCATTCAAGTCACTATCATCGAAGGATTAAAGATTGATGAAACATATTAGTTCAAGCGACATTATACAGATGGATCAGCGCAGCCGGGCAAGGTTGATCAACAGTTTGTCAGGATTTAAAAGTGCCAACCTAGTGGCGACTAAGGATAACCATGAGTGCAGTAATCTGGCCATTGTCAGCTCTGTTTTTCATCTAGGGGCGAGTCCTGCGCTAATGGGGATGATTATCCGCCCCGATGGTGTACCTAGAGATACGCTAAGTAATATAAAACAAACAGGTAGCTATACCATCAACCATGTGTCGACATTAATCTATCGTCGAGCTCATCAAACATCTGCCCGCTATGAGGCCGATGTGTCAGAGTTTAAAGCTGTGGGATTAACTGAACAGTATATTGAGGGAATTTTTGCGCCGTTTGTTGAGCAAAGTCAGCTCAAATTTTCCTTGCAGCTAAGACAAGTTACCCCGCTAGCGATTAATGGCACGGTACTTGTCATTGGCGAGGTCGAACATATTATTGTTGATCAACACTGTATAAAAGCTGATGGCTATTTGGATATCGAGTCTTTAGAGAGCGTGGCAATTTCTGGTCTTGATAGTTACCACCAAACCCAACGATTAGATAGGCTTAGTTATGCTAAACCAGATAAACCTCTATCCTCTTTGACAGTTGATGGAATGAGTTTATCGAATCAAAATAAATCGCACAGTTAGTCGGTTTATGGCAGCCACCTAGCTAATACCAATCAGTAT
>NZ_JBFRMK010000307.1:0-12240 GCF_041470405.1 Shewanella sp. 10N.286.45.A1 | reverse complement strand
CATTTCTTTACCAATGCGCGCTGAATTTAAAAGACAGAGGGACTCTGAACAGGCCAAAAATTTAATGCAACTGGTATAAAAGCTTTGCCATTAATAAATAAGCAAAATATAACTTGGCTAATTTCTAAAGCGGCAGGATAAAGCTCTGCTACTGTATATTAATATCAAGCAGTATCAGCAATGAACTACAAACTAATTAAATCTAACTTATCAAATTTCAGGCAAAAAATACTAGGTACTACCCAGAATTTTTATTTATCACGATTAATAGATAAAAATTAACCGCCGGCTATGCGGATCTTAATTGCAGAGGTAATTTCACTGCCGGCATGACCGTTACTTTCAGCCCATGCAATAATAGTCTGTCCATCGGCTTCTGCTTTACCCAAATCTGACACTGGTAACCTTTTAGCGACAAATGTACCTACTGCATTAGAACCACTTTTCATAGCGACTCTTAATAAGCTGTCACCATTACATGAAACGCCATCATAAATATTTCGCAGCTTAACTCGGCTTTCTTTTAGTTTTTTACGAAGACGGTTTTTATCGTCGCTAACAACGTAGTTACAAATATTTGCAGCAAGTTGGTCTTGGTTAGCTAACGCCGGGGATGAAATTGATATTGAAGATGCCACAAATAGTGTAGCGATGCTCATGGATAGCAAGCGCATCAGACACTCCTTACTCTTTTAGTTTTTATTTATTGTATTAAGAAAGCACGATTAGTTATTAATGCACTTTCTTTATCATCGTTACAGGGTACTAAACAACCCCGTTAATTTAACATTTTTTAACTAACTTGATAAAGCTATATTGCATTTGTTTATCATTTTTAGCTACATCTCTCGATACTTCCAACCAAGAACCATCATTCCAGTTAGGAAAATAGGTATCTCCTTCAACATCGAGCGAGATTTCAGTCAAATATAAAATATCCGATTTCTCGAGAAGTTCTGCATAAAGCTGTCCCCCGCCCATAACAATCAACTCTTCACAATCTCCCGCAGCTTGCTTTGCCTCGGCGAAACTCGTTACGGTTGTTACCCCATCAATCAGTAAATCCACTTGACGACTAATGACAATATTATGCCTACCAGGCAACGGGCGACCAATAGACTCATAGGTTTTTCGACCCATTACCACGGGTTTACCTAGGGTTAACGCCTTAAAATGACGTAGATCTTCAGGCAAATGCCAAGGCATTTTATTGTCTTTACCAATAACACGGTTGTTCGCCATCGCGGCAATCATAGCAATTTTCAAAACAGTTCCCTTTTATTGTTGTTAGATAACAGGACGCGTACGAAAATAAAGTAGGCCAGGCATAGCAAGTCCTACAGATAATGCGCCGAGAATAAATACGGTTTTAAGTCCGTTACTGATGACTTCTGACGTCAGCTCTGGGCTCACGTGAGTTTGCGCCGTCAACTGGACAAGTGCAATAACAGTATTAAATGCGTAAGTGCCTGGGATCATTGGAATGATTGCAGCCACGGCATACATTAAGGGAGGAGCTAAGTGTCTCTTAGCAAAACCAATAGTAACGATCCCAACAAGCGCTGCAGCTAAAAAAGTGGCCCACTCTATAGGTAAACCAGCACTAAGCCATAAAGTACGGCTACCATGCCCCAATGCGCCCGCCAGAGCGCAAAAAGGTAAGAAACGACGTGGGACATTAAACACCATAGCAAAGCCGACTGCAGGGATAGCAGAGAACAACGCATCATTTAGCATTGCCAAAATAAGAGTCATCATAAAAACAAGCCACCAATCTGCATTGCCATGGTAATACCAATAACAGACGCAAGTGTTAGCAAGGTCGCATGACCCCAGCGGGAAATTCCAACATTAAGGTGGCCTTTTACCATATCCGAAATGGCGTTAATCATCGGGAATCCTGGCACCAGCATTAATACGCTAGCCGCCATTGGTAATTTTGGAGTTTCGGTTAGGTCAAATTGAAAGCCGGTTTGAGCGATAATGGTGGTTACAAAAGCCGTCACGCTAAAATTAAGTAATAAATTGAAGTGTCTCTTAGCGATCGACAGCCTTACAAACATGCCAATAGCTGAAGCCATAAAGGTGATGACGCAAGCAGCAATATCCCCACCAAACAGATGGCAAAAGCTTGCACAGGACAAACCTATCATAGGGACGACATACTTCGCCGGATAAGTTTTTGGCTCAATGCGAGCCACGCGCTTGCGTACTTCATGCAGCCCGTAGATCCCCTTCTCGGTCAACAGACAGATGCGCTGAAGCTCACATACGATGGTCATATTGATCCCGTGCTCACGAGTACGTCGCGTCGTAGTGATGCAGCGCCCATGAACTAGGCTCGTTAAAACGAGGGAGTTTGAAGAGATCGAGATTTCAACACTAACAAGGCCTAGCGCATAGCCTAGGCGCTGACTAATCTCTTCAACAAGTTCAGAGTCAGCACCATAAGCTAGAAGAAGTTGAGCAACCCTAACAACTTGACGTGTAATATCATTTTGTGTGTCAGCGTACAATTCTCAATGTCCTTAACGGAAACTATCTATCTTTGATAGATAACCTCAACGTCATAATCATCATCATCGTAATCGTCATCATCAAGATCATCATCATAATCTTCATTAACTGATTCGTTGGCATTTTGATGGTAGTTGTCCCATTTAAACTCAACTTCAGCTTCAACGTTAACTTCCTCTTCAGGAGGTAACGTATCAATAAAGTCCAAAAGTTTAAGCGCAAGCTCAGCCGTGCCTTCACGGTTGTAAGCAGATATGGTAAACACCTCACCATCCCACTCAAGCTCTTCGACAACCTTATCGATTTTCTGCTGCAGTTCTTCTTCCAGCATTAAATCGGCTTTATTGATAACCAGCCAACGTGGCTTGCCAGCTAGCTTAGGAGAGTGCTTCTCCAGCTCACCAACAATTGCACGTGCTGAATCAACTGGACTACTGCCATCTATCGGCTCGATATCTAAAATATGCAGCAGCACACGACAGCGCTCTAAGTGTTTCAAAAACTGAACACCCAGACCTGCGCCATCAGCAGCACCTTCGATAAGGCCAGGAATATCTGCAATGACAAAACTCTGGCCAGGTCTTGGGTTTACGACACCAAGATTAGGGACCAAAGTAGTAAAAGGATAATCAGCAACTTTAGGCTTAGCTTTTGAGACAGAACGAATAAAGGTTGATTTACCCGCGTTAGGCATACCGAGTAGACCAACATCAGCAAGTAGCATTAGCTCAAGTCTCAAGCTACGCACTTCACCGTCAGTACCCAGTGTTTTCTGTCTTGGTGCTCGGTTAGTACTACTCTTGAAACGAGTATTACCTAAACCATGGAAGCCACCTTTAGCCACAAGCATTTTCTGCCCATGAGTGGTTAAATCACCAAGAGTTTCTTCTGTCTCAGCATCAACGGCTCTAGTACCAACAGGTACTTTAAGCACAAGATCTTCACCGCCATGACCGGTACAGTCACGACCACGACCGTTCTTACCGCGCTCGGCATTATGGAAGCGTTCAAACTGATAGGTAATTAACGTGTTAAGGTTTTCGTCAGCCTGCAGATAAACACTGCCGCCGTCACCACCATCACCGCCATCAGGACCACCATCAGGAACATATTTTTCACGTCTAAAACTGACGCAACCACTGCCACCATTACCCGCTTCTACACGGATAGTCGCTTCATCGACAAACTTCATACCAACTCCTGGCACCACAGAATGAAAGAATTATACTCTTAACGATTCTAGTCGCCAAAACACAATTTACTTAATATTAAAAAAAACAAAGCCCCACCAATGGCGGGGCTTAGTATCAATCTTAGCTGAAGCTAAAGATTAATCTTCAATGCTGATGAACTTGCGGTTCTGTGGACCTTTAACTTCAAACTTCACTTTACCATCAGTAAGTGCGAATAAAGTGTGGTCACGACCGATACCAACATTAACACCAGCGTGGAATTTAGTACCACGTTGACGAACGATGATGTTACCAGCTAGAACTGATTCACCGCCAAAGCGCTTTACACCAAGACGTTTACTTTCTGAATCGCGGCCGTTACGAGTAGAACCGCCAGCTTTTTTATGTGCCATGAGTTAGACTCCTAATTAAGCGCTAATAGCTGTAATTTTAACTTCGGTGAACCATTGACGATGGCCCATCTTCTTATCGTGGTGCTTACGACGACGGAACTTAACAATAGTTACCTTCTCCGCACGGCCGTGGCTAACTACTTCAGCAACAACCTTACCACCTTCAACTAAAGGTGCACCTACGTGTACAGTTTCACCATCAGCAACCAAAAGAACTTGATCAAACTCGATAGTTTCGCCTGTAGCGACTTCTAATTTTTCTAAACGAACTGTATGACCGGCTTCAACGCGATGTTGCTTGCCGCCACTTTGAAAAACAGCGTACATAGCTATTTTACTCCGATATTTCTAACACGCCGCTCAAACATAATAGATTGATGCAGAGGTGCTATAAAAGCTTTAATGACAATGGTCGCGGAGTTTACGCTAAGAACCCGCATCTGACAAGTGCTAATTGAATAAGAATAAAAAAAGACCCAAATAACTCTCACAATTACCGACAACTACTGTCTTGCAGCGCAAATTTAGGTAGAATCCCTCTATTATAACATTTATGTCTAAAATGAGCTGCGAGTTGTCATTGTAGCCAACAAATAGAGCCTATTTATGGATTTGAACGCCATTCGTCAATTGGCTGATAGCGATATGCAAGCTGTCAATCAACTGATCTATAAACAACTAGAGTCTGATGTAGCCCTAATTAACCAGTTAGGCTTTTACATTATTAACGGTGGCGGTAAGCGCTTAAGACCTTTATTGTCAATTTTGGCCGCTAGAGCGATCGACTATAACGGCGAGTCTCACCTGAAATTGGCCGCTATTATTGAGTTTATTCATACTGCTTCATTGTTACACGATGACGTAGTTGATGAATCAATGCTGCGCCGCGGTAGAGAAACAGCCAACGCCCTTTTTGGTAATAGTGCGAGTGTGCTAGTTGGTGACTTCCTTTACACCCGCTCATTTCAAATGATGACTGAGCTAAAAAGTCTTGAAGTTCTCGAAATCCTAGCTGACGCAACCAATGTGCTCGCAGAAGGAGAGGTCCTACAATTAATGAATTGTAATGACCCTGACACAACAGAAGACAGCTATATGCGTGTCATCTATTGTAAGACAGCGAAACTTTTTGAAGCCGCGACACGTTTAGCAGGCTTGTTAGCAGAAAGCTCAGAAGAGGTGCAAACCGCACTTGCTGAGTATGGCAAATTCTTAGGCACCGCTTTCCAGTTGACCGATGATCTATTGGACTACACCGCTGAAACAGAAGAGCTAGGTAAAAACATTGGTGATGACTTAGCAGAAGGTAAACCTACCCTACCGCTCATTTTCGCCATGGCTAATGGCAGCGACACTGAACAAGCCTTGATTAGAGAAGCGATCGAGAAAGGTGATGGCACGGAGCACATTGAAGTCATTTTGAGTGCACTAAAAAGCTGTGGTGCACTTGAGTATACTGAGCAACGTGCTATTGAAGAGTCAAATAAGGCTATCGCAGCATTGAACATACTACCTGAGTCAGAATATAAAACAGCATTAGTATCGCTGGCTAAAATTGCGGTACAACGTAACCACTAGTATTGCTGCTTAGCAAAACAAAAACGGAGCCAATTGGCTCCGTTTTTCGTTTAAGCAATTCACTGCTAAAAATAGAATTACTTAACGAACTCAATACCTAAATCGATATCAGCTTTTAATGTGTCTAACATTGCATCACGAGCATTAGCTTCAAATGCGCTAACATCGCCGTATGCAAGTACTTGCTCAACACCATTCTTACCTAGAACGACTGGCTGTGCGAAGAACTCTGCATGCTCGCTGCCACCATCTATATAAGCACACTCAACAACGTTTGCTTCACCTTGTAGACCACGCACTAGAGACAAACCGAAACGGCATGCCGCTTGACCCATAGAAAGTGTCGCGCTGCCGCCACCGGCTTTAGCTTCTACCACTTCAGTACCCGCATTTTGGATACGTGTTGTTAGTGCTGCAACTTCTTCATCAGTAAAGCTCACGCCTTCGATTTGAGAAAGAAGCGGAAGAATAGTCACACCACTATGGCCACCAATAACATTAACTTTCACGTCAGCAACGTTCAAGCCTTTTGCGGCTGCAACGAAGGTTTCAGAGCGGATAACATCAAGAGTCGTCACACCAAATAAACGATTCTTATCATACACGCCAGCTTTCTTTAGTACTTCAGCAGCAATTGCTACAGTGGTATTTACAGGGTTAGTGATAATACCGATAAGCGCTTTAGGGCTGGTTGCTGCACACTTTTCAACTAGGTTTCGAACAATACCAGCGTTGATGTTGAATAGATCTGAACGATCCATACCAGGCTTACGTGCAACACCGGCAGAAATTAGCACTACATCAGCACCTTCAAGTGCAGCTGTAGGATCTTCACCAGCAAATCCTTTTACTTCAACATCAGTTGGTATGTGGCTTAAATCAACCGCAACACCAGGTGTTACAGGAGCAATATCATAAAGTGACAATTTAGAACCAGCAGGTAATTGAGTTTTTAATAGTAGGGCAAGCGCTTGGCCAATACCGCCAGCAGCACCAAGTACAGCAACTTTCATAGTTATCTCCGTCAATTCTTGGATTTTTGTGATGTAGATCTGTTTTTCTAATGGCGCAACAGTACTGGATTCACAACAAAAATTCAATTATCCCTTAGTCGTGTTCAATCTACTTTAGACTCACTTTTTAGTGAGCAATCACATGCAGCGCCCAACCCGCCTAGCTTTGGGTAAGTTACACTCTATAAATGCTAAGGCTAAAATAATTAGAACTTATACTCTACAAAGTGATTTTCAACTAATGCCAAGCTTTCGCTATGAATTTTTATTCAGTAAAACGAATAGCATTTGACATAAAAGGCGAATATAATCATCATATAACGGATTTTTTTGAATAAAGAACAACAAAATATGCAAGCAAGCAAAAATCAAGACGAATTAGTTAAAACATTTAAGTCAATTCTTAAAGAGGAGCGTTTCGGCTCCCAAAGCGAAATTGTGGTAGCTCTTCAAGGGGAAGGCTTTAGCAATATCAATCAATCTAAAGTATCTCGCATGCTGAGTAAGTTTGGCGCAGTGAGAACTAGAAATGCAAAGCAGCAAATGGTTTACTGTTTGCCTGCTGAACTTGGTGTTCCAACTGCTGGTAGCCCACTAAAAAACTTGGTATTGGATGTCGATCATAATCAGTCGATGATTGTAGTGCGCACCAGTCCAGGTGCAGCTCAGCTTATCGCAAGATTGCTTGACTCAATAGGTAAGCCCGAAGGTATTCTCGGCACCATCGCTGGCGATGATACAATTTTTATCAGCCCATCAAATATACAGCAAATCGAAGATACATTAGAGACGGTTAAGTCTTTGTTCAATTACACGGATTAACTTTTCAGAAAACAACAAACGGGCGGAAACCCCGCCCTATTCCCCCCTCAGCGGATCTCCAACTTTTATTTATACGATATGATAAATATGTCATTTTTTATTATCGCAATATCGTTATACTGCTAACTAGGACAGCATTCCTACGTTGAGGATAATAACAATGAAAAATAAAATACTTAGTGTTTCTGAGGTGGGCTGGGAATCTTGGTCTCACGGTGACGATTTTGGCAGCAAACAAAAACATGTTGGTGATACCGCTGGGGCTGAAAGAGTTGGCGTGACCATGGAGAAATTGGCGCCAGGTATGACTTCTGCGTTATCTCATTATCACACCAAAGAAGAAGAGCATATTTACGCGATTCAAGGAGAGGCGACGCTTTACCTCAATGGAGAGCCTCACCAATTTAGTGAGGGGAATTATATCTGTTTTACCGCTAATTCAGGCGTAGCCCATCAGTTTATCAATCAAAGCAACGCTGACTTTACCTTTCTTGTTGTGGGAAACCGCGATGCTCACGATGTGGTCGTTTATCCAGAAACTAATAAAGTATTGGTTCGCAGCATGAACGAAGTATACAGCCGTCGTCCTAGTAGCTACTTTGATAAAGATGAAGATTAATGACACAAATTCATGACTACAAAAAAACGCACTGAATGTGCGTTTTTTTGTAGGTGCTATTGAGTTATTAAGCTGATTTCTCTAAAAAATCTAACGAGGGTGCAAAAAACGATGACCCCGTTAAAGCTTGAGTGAAATGCATAAGATGATCATGATTTCCCTCTTTATCACCATAAATCATACTTTCGAGCATTTTCTCAAAGTTAACTGAATTGCGGCAAGTAGAGATAAACATTAATCCCTGCTCTTTAACCGTACCGTAAGGCATACTCTGCCGTAATATTTCCATTGAGTTACCCGCATCATCCTTTAAATTAACCCGTTTAATATGGCTAGTTAACGGCTTATCTGCAGAGGCATATTCAATATTTTCAGCTTTAGTACGGCCAATGATATCTTCTTGTTTCTTTTCAGGGAGTCGATTCCATTTACTCAGATTGTGAGCAAATTTTTGCACATGGATATAACTACCGTTTCTAAATGAAGCATCTTCGTCACCCGTTAATGCAACCTCTTGGCGACTGCGGCCTTTAGGGTTCTCTGTGCCATCAACAAATCCGGTCAAGTCACGGCTATCCATGAAACGGAAACCACGCTCTTCATCAACAAGCTCAACCAGCCCTTCAAACATTTGGCATACTTCGTTGGCGACTAAGTGCAGAATATCAAAACGGTCACAACGCACATGCACAAACAGATCATACTCAATCGCTGGTGCATCTCTGTTCTCTTGGTTCATCGCTGGAAATGGTTTTAACTGGCAAGGCCTAGCTGCAGGGTAAAGTGTATCCCAGTAGTTGGCACCTATCGCAACAAAGCCGTTAAAGGCGCTATCCGAAAACTGATCCGCCAGCTCATGAATATATTGAGCCACATTAGCGACACATGGGCGCATTTGCGAATCAATACCTTCATTCGCATTAAACATTAAATAGACACTGTGCAAATTTCCTTCAGCACAAACTCCCAGCTGTTCACGAGGCATAACCTGACTATCCATTTTTATCTGTAACCCTTATTCTGTATTAATCTTCGGCAACATTATCTACAACTTTAGATATTAATAATTATAAGTGACGCACATTAACCAAAATAAAGACTTATATTTAATCAACTTACCACGCTACGTACCAGTATCACATTCGTTAACCGAGAATACTAAACACCAGTAGGCGCAGAATACACTGAGTGAGTACAAACTAAACGCATTAGACTCATGCTTACTAAAGTAGTCAATAAATACTAATAAAAGCAAATGATTAAATGTTTAGCTCTTACTTATGTTGATGTAAAGGTCAGTTTTGATTTAGTTTACAGCCATTACAACAATATCAAACTGTGTGGTGCTGCAGTAATTGCCACCGTTTCACCAATTTTGATATCCAAACATTCACTATGGATATCAAGCGTCTTGCTTTCGATATTGACCAAGTATTGACAAACGCTGCCAAGAAAGCGTCGTTCGATAACTTTACCTTTACCGGACTCACTTCTAGCGATCTGCAACTGCTGAGGTCTTAGTAATAATTCGGCATCACTACCGATTGCCACTTTAAGCTGTTGTTCGCTTTCAATATCACCAATAAGTGTGGACACTCTTTTGCCTGCAACCACTGTCGCTTCCAAATAATTACTTGCGCCTAGAAAGTCAGCGACATATTTATCTTGAGGCCCTAAGTACAATCGTTCAGCATCACCGCATTGAACAATCTTCCCCTGATTAAATAATGCAAGCTGGTCTGCAAAAACAAACGCCTCATCCTTACTGTGCGTAACAAAAACAGCACTAATATTATGGCTCTTCAAGATATTACGGATCTCAAGCATCATCTCTCGACGAACTTTCGCGTCGATGTTAGAAAATGGCTCATCTAGCAAAAGTACTTCTGGCTCGTAGGCCAACGCTCTAGCGATCGATACCCTTTGTTGCTGCCCACCAGATAGCTCATGCGGATAGCGCTCTCCTAGTCCACCCAGCTTGACGAGAGCCAACATTTTCTCAAGCCGTGCAGCTTTGCTAGCCTTATCGACCTGCTTTACGCCAAAGAGTATATTTTCAGCCACGGTCAAATGTGGGAATAGAGCATAATCTTGGAAAATCATACCTATGCCCCGTTTTTCACTGGCTACAAATTCCTTTTCAGAAACGACCGTTTTGCCATTGATTCTTATCTCTCCAGCAGAAATATTTTGTAAACCAGCAATAGCGCGCAGCAATGTGGTTTTACCACAGCCACTAGGCCCTAACAGGGCGACAATCTCGCCTTTTTCAACCGTTAAGTCCAAGCCTTTAAGAACAACGGTCTTTTGGTAACTACTATGAATATTGCTAACTTGTAACGTAGCCATAATTACTTTTCTTGCTCCAGCGAACGATTGAGATAGATCAGAGGAACAAGGCCGACTAACACGATGACTATTGCAGCTAATGCACCGCGTTCGAGCTGTTCATCTGAAACAAATTGAAAGACATAAGTCGCCAAATTTTCAAAACCGATTGGCCTGAGTAGCAAGGCTGCAGGCAGCTCTTTCATACACTCGATAAAGACCAACAATAACCCAGCAAAAATACCTTTCCTAAGCAATGGAATATGAACTCTAGCGAGCAGCGATTTGGGTGTTAAACCTAAAGTCACACTCGCCATATCTAAAGAGGGAGAAATACGCTTGTAACTGTTTTCTATACTGCCAATAGCTATTGCCGCAAAACGAATGCAAAATGCACATATAAGAATAAATGAACTACCAGTCAAAATCAGTCCAGGTCCTTGCATACCTATATGGTCAGCTAAATCATTAATAGCAAAATCAAGCTGGGTAAATGGCACTAAAATACCAATTGCTAAAACCGTTCCAGGTAGCGCATAGCCAGTAGAAGCCAGCCGAGAAGGCAGCATATCCGCTTTCCGTGGGCTGACTCGCCTAACGAACATTAGCACGATACCGATACCAACACAGATAAGGCTAACGACTAATGAGATCCACAAACTATTGAAACTGTATTCAAAAAACTTGGCATTCCAACTCTCAGCAAAATAGCCCCAAGCATATTGTATTAAAATAATAAAAGGCAGAAAAAATGCTAGAAACAATAAAGTTAAACAATAGCCTGTTGCAGCGTAGGCCTTAGCCCCTCTAAGGCTATAGTAATCAAGCTCACCGGGGGCTGACTGCTTTTGGAACAGTTGCTGTTTTCGTCGTGCAAAACGCTCAAAACCAACCATAGCAAATACCACAAGCAACATGATTGTAGAAAGCTTAGCGGCAGCCGTTAAACTGCCATATTCAAACCAAGTGTCATAAACCGCTGTTGTGAGCGTAGGTACAGCAAAATAGCTCACAGTAGCAAAATCTGCTGCTGTTTCCATGGCAACGAGTGTTGCACCAACCGCTAAGGCTGGCCTTGCCATTGGTAAGCTAAGTCTCCAAAAGCTTTTCCATGGACTACAACCCATAACACGTGCAGCATGCCCTAAGCTCGATGACTGTTCCATAAATGCCGTGCGTGCCAATAAGTAGATATAGGGAAAAAGTACCAGCGCTAGCATGATAGCGGCGCCACCTAGCGAGCGCACCTCAGGGAAGTCATAATCATGGGGAGTTTGCCAACCAAATATACTGCGAAGAGTTCGCTGTACAGGGCCTGCATAGTCAAAAAGATCAGTGTAAACATAGGCAACAACATAAGCAGGCATAGCTAGCGGTAACAACAATGCCCATTGGAATATATTTCGACCAGGGAAGCGACACTTAGCCACCAACCATGCCGCAGGGATTGCAAAGATGAGCGCACCAATCACCACCCAAAAAATAAGCAATAAAGTATTACTTATATATGTCGGCAAAACGGTTGCCATTAGATGGCCGAATACCGCTTCATCAGGTAAAAGTGACTGCAATATTAGCGCAATTAGCGGCATAACAATCAATAGTGCCATAGTGTAGCTTGTAACAGACCAGCGTTTTGCTAAGCCTAATATCATGATGTCGAACACCTAATGGTTATATAAAAAGTACCCATAAAAACAAAACCTATCATTAAGATAGGTTCTGACAGTATAAACGTTAAGATTTATGATGCATCACTATATTATACCAATTGCATT
>NZ_JBFRMK010000306.1:0-14039 GCF_041470405.1 Shewanella sp. 10N.286.45.A1 | reverse complement strand
GAACAACCATTATGTCATTACTCACTTTGAATTAGCCTGCCTTGAATTAGCGTGCCAAAAACGCTCTGAGTAGATCAACTTCTTATACTGATTGGTATTATAGCAAACCTGTTGTTTCAGCCAAAAAAAACGCCCCTCTAAAAAGAGGGGCGTTCACAAAACGGTTTACAGTGAATGAACTATTTAAATTTCTTCACTTTTTTAAGCGCGATTTGCTGTTTTAGCATCGACAGGTGATCGGTAAACACAATACCTTTGAGATGATCCATCTCATGTTGCAAAACAATCGCAAGGAACTCATCGGTATCAATTTCGAATGCTTCACCAGTGCGATCTAATGCTGTGACCTTAACACCTTCATGACGATTCACTTTCGCACGGTAACCAGGGATAGATAAACAACCCTCTTCGCCTTGGAACTCACCGCGAGATTCAACAATTTCAGGGTTAATTAATACCATAGGTTGATCACGTTCTTCAGACAGATCGATAACCAAAATTGCGTGTAAACTACCCACTTGAGTTGCCGCAAGACCGATACCGTCATCGGTGTCATACATGGTTTCAATTAAGTCATCAATAAACCCCTGTACCGCATCAATGTCTTTCACCGGCTCGGCTTTACGCTTAAGCCGCGCATCAGGGATCGTTAAAATTTCTAACACTGCCATATCATTATCACACTAGTATTAACCAAAAAATTCGCGCTATTATGACCGAATCAACAGCAAAGGCAACTATCAGTCGATTTCGCTTTATACCAATCAGCATAAGACGTTGATCTACCCTGAGTGTTTATTGCGTACTCAATCAAAACATATCAATGACATCATGGTTGTTGCCTTATGAGCTTATTCAACGCAGAAGTAGGCAGCAAAAAACCTCCTACAGGCGATTTTTATACTGATTTGCTATTATCGACCCAAACTAGGGGTTGTTAATCTTTCATGGTTGTTTTGGCCACCGTTATTGGTCATTAAAAAAACCTAGGTTATGGGGTTTAATCATGCTCCACAAATAACCAGCAACACATTAAAATCCCCCAAAAGCACGGCCCTTTGGATTCATTTCAATGCTTCTAGCCTATACAACAGCGGCCATTATCCACTTTTGACTTAGCTCACTAAGCATCATCGCTCCAGTCTTGCCCTAAATCATTGAACTCAAAAAAAAGCCAAGCTCAGAAGATCAACAGCCCTAATTCCCGCCAGTGACTTTTATCTAAAAAATTTCATGAACCGACAATTCAGTCCATTTAATGGATCAGTTATGTTATATTTGCGAAAATGTATAAAATATACGGATAATAATATGTCACAAGCAGTGCGCTCCCCTTTACCCCCTACATTCTTTGTTGCCAATACTATGGAGATCTTTGAACGACTCGCTTGGTATGGTTTCTTCGCGTTGTCATCCCTCTATATGACATCACCACAAAATCAAGGTGGGCTCGGGTTTTCAGACCAAGAACGTGGACTACTACAAGGAATGATCCCTTTCTTCTTATATCTTTTCCCTGTACTAACCGGGGCACTCGCTGACCGCTATGGTTATCGAAAAATGTTCTTGGTCGCCTATGCGATTATGTGTCCGAGTTACTATTTACTTGGTCAAGTTGATAGTTTTACCGGTTTCTTTATTGCCTTTATGGGAGTCGCGGTCGGAGCCGCATGTTTTAAACCTGTAGTAACAGGCACCGTGGCACGAACAACCGATGATACTAACCGTGGTTTAGGTTTCGGGATCTTTTACATGATGGTCAATATCGGCGGATTCTTAGGGCCATTCGTTGCTGGCTATGTTCGCGCCATCAGCTGGGACTGGGTATTCATCATGTCGGCATTTTGGATTGGACTAAACTTTATCCCTGCACTATTTTTCTACAAAGAACCAACAGATCAAAATAGCCAGAAAGGCAAGCCTCTAAAAGCGGTCTTTAACGATATCCAAGAAGTACTCGGTAACGCCCGTTTCGCTATTCTATTTTTTGGTACACTCATCATATTAATGTCTTATGGCGCAAAATGGATTACGGGTGAGACAACGTTAATCATCTACGCCGTTTGGTTCACAGCGCATCTTATATGGGACAAGCTGGCTTCCTCTAGTAAAGGTGCGCCTTGGTACGGTCAAAAAATTAGCTTAGGTAATAAACCTTTTGTGATCTATCTGCTTATTCTATCTGGCCTATGGATGGTCTATCAGCAAATATTTATTACCCTACCTATCTACATTCGTGACTTTGTCGACACTGCCGATCTGGTGCTAATGCTAGCCAACTACCCTGACTTGCAGCAATTCTTTGCCCCTGTCGATACCACGTTACTGCAATCAGAACTAACTCGTTTAGCACAAGAGTTCAGTGCTGGCACATTAAACGCGAAACAAGCCTATTTCGAATTAGTTCACGCCAAAGTGATGGTGCCTACAGCAGAAATAGGTCAAGCGTTTGCCGCCATAGCTCAAACACCAGCCTTAGCGACACAATATGCTCAGAGCTGGGCTAATGACTATCGCCAAGTGAACCCTGAATACCTAATTGGGCTTAACTTCTTATCGATTGTTTTGATGCAGCTATTAATCAGCCGTTTTGTTGAACGCTTCCAAGCATTGCCGGTGTTGGTTGGTGGTACGATTATTCTTGCACTGGGTACTGCAATTGGTGGCTTTGCACATGGTGCAGTCATGGGCGGTGCGATGGTACTGACATCTATTTTAGTGTTCTCGATTGGCGAAATGGTTGCGTCTCCAAAGAGCCAAGAGTATGTCGCAAGCTTTGCTCCCAATGACAAGAAAGCCATGTTCATGGGTTACTACTTTGTATCATCAGCGATTGGATTCTTACTGGCAGGACCGCTATCTGGTTACCTTTACAGTGAAGTCGCTAAAGGTGCTGAACACCCAGATCTAATGTGGTTTATTATTGGTGCACTTGGCCTACTCACCGCATTTGGTTTGATCATCTTCCATAAATTTGGTGTCACTCCACAAGCACAGGATGAGGTTAATGGCGAGCTTGCTCAAGCCAATTAACTTGCTATAAGTGCTAAATCGTCATTTTAAAGCCCGCGCAAATAATATTTGCGCGGGCTTTATCTAGATTAGAACTGCGAACGTACCGCAAACACCCACTGAGTATCATCGCTTTCAATATTTTCAAGTTTTTCCCAATCATACTGATAACGTATTACCCATGACCACTGCGGATTAACTTGATAACCCATTGCCAACCAGCCACGTGCATCAAAACGTTCAGTGCCATCAATACCTGCATTCGCACTGGCGTATAGTTCGCTGTACCAATGTTCTGTGATAGGTTTAAGTACTGTCATGCTGGCATTGGCTGCAGTGCTATCAGTACAGGATTTAACCGCCAAGTGGTTAACCGCAAGCTCAGTAAACACTTGAGTGTTTAGCCAGCCTTTGTGCTCATGCATTAGGCCTAGTTGATATTGGTAATGACTCGATCTACCGTCAGGGGTATCAGTTTTACCATGATCAATCGACGCTCGCAGGTGCCACTGATTAGTTGAATAAAGATAACCCATATGCCATTTATCACCGCCAGTATTGGTGTTACCTGAGAATTTTTGATGGCTAGTGGCTAAACTTCCCCCCACTTTGAGCACATCGCCATCAAACCCCACATACAGCGAATCACTGAGATTTAGTGGATCAGCAATATGACGATACTGTTCAGCTAACGCTGATACAGAAAAAGTTGACAGTAACAACAATGAACCAACAAGAGGCTTGGTAACCTGCATAGACATGATATATACCGTAAAAAGGCGCCATTATTACGTTAGCGCTAAGTGCCAGCAAGAACTTTTACGTTATATTACAATGCATCAATAAGTGTGCAGCATGCATGAAAAGCATTAACAGACGTAACGCAACAAAACTCATTTAGACGACTTAAAAGCACTGTAGAGTGATACAAATTAGCGATAGAATTAAATATCAATCAGTATAAAATCTAGGGATAGTGGTTAATGCAAAGCGATATAAAAGCTTCACCGATGACGCAAATATGGCATATTGTGTCTATGATCCCTGAAGGGAAAGTTAGCTCATACGGAAAAATAGCGGACTTAGCGGGATTACCTGGTCGAGCGCGTTATGTATCCAAAGCACTCAAGGCAGCGCCTGATTCACTCGCCCTACCTTGGTATAGAGTGATCAATAGTCAGGGTAAAATCTCTTTTGCAGAGCATACCCAACCTTATATTGATCAAATGGAACGACTACGCGGCGAAGGTGTTATGGTCAATCGCGGTAAAGTAAAATTATCAGATCACGAGTGGCGACCGGATATGGCAACATTAGTACTTTCAATACCCTTTTAAAGCCCAACACTCAATGTAAAGGAAACGTATTTGTCTAGAAAATCATCGATTATATTTGCGGTCAGCTTACTGTTTACAAGCAACATCGTTATTGCTGACACTACGCCTCTAACGCCTCACACTGCAGAGTATCAGGTCAACTATGGCAGTATTGAACTTGGCCGAGCACGATACATTTTAGCAGCTCCCGAGGGTGACCAATTCCGCTACCGTTTTGATAGCGACGTCAGCCTACTTATGCTTTCAGACCAACGTCATATCCGCAGTGAGTTTACACTAGATAATAACCAACTCATTCCAATGCGCTACTCAGTAGAAAGAACGGGGACTGGGCCTAACTTTAGAGAACAGATCGCCTTTGCTAAAGGGCAAAACGTCGTTCATAGCCGCTATAAAGATGAGCGGGCAAAATTCCCCTACGATGAACAGCTATTTGATCCACTGATGGTGCAGTTGCAATTTAGACTCGACATGGCAGCAGAGAAAGAGGAGCTGCATTACACCATGGTTAAAGAGGGTGAGATTGATGATTATGGTTTTAAAATTGTCGGCAAAGAGCGGGTCAACATTGAAAGTGGTAGTTATCAAACTATAAAGTTTGAGGTTAAGCGTGACAGCACTAAACGGCAAACCTTTTTCTGGATGGCACCAGAGTTAAGCTACCTACCAATCCGCCTAACTCATTTTGAAAAAGGCAGTAAGCAGCTCGATATCACCTTACTCAACTATAAATTTGAACAACAAGCTGCTCCAATAACCGTGGCTCCCGAGCAAGCATTAACTGAAACAACAAAACCACAAGATACTGGCTCTGCTAACTAGGGCCTGTTGATCTTTCATGGTTGTTTTTACGGTAATTTATTGGCCATTTTGGCAAAATGAGGCGATGTGGTGTAGTCATTCTCCACAAAGAGCCTTTAATGCAGAAAAATGGCCAAGAAATGCTGTCCTTTGAATTCGTTTCATTGTTTCTATTCTTTTATGACTAGAATGCGTTATGAACGTTTCACTTAGCTCGCTAAGCGTTATCGCTCAAGACTTGTACTAGAAGCATTATTGCTTACGGTAAAGAATCGAGCAAAAACTAAGCTTGAAAGATCAACAGTCCCTAGAGACTCGCGCATATACAATAACGAGCAGATTCTATCTTTTATGATACCGAACCCAATCAGCATAAGAGTCTCTTTAGCTCGTTTACACACACAAACACATTAAACCAATTAGCC
Organism: Shewanella sp. 10N.286.45.A1; assembly: GCF_041470405.1. NCBI lineage: Bacteria > Pseudomonadati > Pseudomonadota > Gammaproteobacteria > Alteromonadales > Shewanellaceae > Shewanella > Shewanella sp. 10N.286.45.A1. The sequence continues at coordinate 8,464 of NZ_JBFRMK010000306.1, read as the reverse complement.
ATTGTTTAAACCGTTCCTTTAACCTGTTTGTTATGGTTTAATCTGCGTAAAAACCTGCGTAAAAATAAAATAAAAACTTCTACTTATTCAACGAGTAATACGCTGTTTTCCTTGTTAGACGTTACATTCTTGTGTAGTTTTAAGATAGCACTCTACATATGTTACTAGGACGTAAAACATGCATTCTGTCATTCTACCAAATAGAAAGCCGGTCAACAGGTTGCAATGGGTTGTTTTATTTATCGTGCTCGTCATTAGCCTTACATTTTCATCTTCCTATGCTGCAGAAAAACCAAAAGCGTACCAAGAGCAATTGACTGTTGCGGATATTAAAAATATCGCTACAGAGCTGAAATACTATGATGAAATTCTAACCTCATCCGTACTCAGCTATGGGTTTTCTGGTGATGAGAAGTGGCTAAATCGCTACGATGAATATGAACCTAAACTTGAAAAGTTAATTGAGCGACTTCTATCAAGACAAAATGCAGAAGACAACGAACTAGTTAAAGCATTGGAAAGCACTAATGTTAAGCTCGTGACTTTAGAAAATCAGATGATAAATGCTATTAAGCAAGGCGATCGCAAGCAAGCGATGGCAATTATCAATGGTGATGAATATCACAAGCTAAAACACGACTATCTCGAAGACATTATTTCATTCACAGAAACACTCAGCACCAGAGCCATTAGCCCAACCGACAATGCCATTAAGAAAGTCATACTCACCCCTGAAGAGAAAAAGTGGATAGCCGAACATAAAGTTATTATCGGCATTGATAATTGGCCTCCAATGTTATTTATGCAACCAGATGGCAAAATTGGCGGGCTAGCAGGTGCCATCGTTAATAAAATTGTCAAAAATACAGGCTTACAACTCGATATCAGGCAAGGTGACTGGAGTAGCAATGTTGAAGCTTTTAAGCGCGGTGAAATCGATCTACTACCTGATGCATATTATGAGGAAGACAGAAAAGCATTTGGCAATTACAGTACTCCTTTCTTTTTGGTGCGAGAACTCTTCCATGTCAAAGCCAAAAATACCCATTTGCTCACTAATGACAACTTAGCCAATGCCACTATCGCCCTTCCCCAAGGGTATACAAGTCGCAAAAAATTACTCCGGCTATATCCCAATATCACTCTGATTGAAACAGCAGACATAAATGATTCTATTAAAAAGGTTTTATCTGGTGAAGTCGATGCATTGTTAGATTCAGAACTCGCAGTTCAACATGCCATGCGACAGCAAGGTAAACTCGATCAAATTAGAGTGATTGACGAAGATCTCTTCCCGCCTACATCCGTTCACCTTTTAAGTACTAAGCGCTCGCCAATATTACATTCTATTCTGCAAAAAGGGCTAGATTCACTCAAACTCAGAGATCTAATGTTAACTAAAAATGATTGGTTAACCACAGATAAACAAACAACTAACGATAAACAACCTAAATATTTAGATTCGCTGTTTATCATTATGGCGATAGTACTTGTGCTGTTCATCCTAGGAACGGTGGTAAGTTCGCGCATATTAAAAGCAAACGATCAAGAACTGGTCACACGCTTTAGCTCCAGCAACTTTAAACGAACAATCTATATTGGCCTCGCCGTACTGTCTATTGTGTTGATTGCAGTGATTGCGATGGTCACCCAATTTGCTGAACAAAAGACACGTAGTGAAATCGAATACAACTTGCAAACATTGCTTACCTCTACTCACCAAAGGCTATTTTTCTGGGTAGATTATGAGCTAAATAGTTTACAACAAATCGGCCGAAACCAAGATTTAGTCGAGCTGGTTGAGCAGCTACTAGTGCTACCAAGAGATAAAAGTTCGCTGGTTGAAGCAAGTCTTCAGACACAAGTTCGCAGCTTCTTTAGTGATCGTGAGGGCGAACCCGGCTCTTTTGGTTTCTTTATTATCTCTCCTGATAAAATTAGTCTCTCTTCTCGACGTGATGACAATGTTGGTGGTACCAATATTATTCAACAGCAACGCCCCCAGATTTTAGATAAAGTGTTGCAAGGTGAGAGTGTATTCGTGCCACCAATCAGATCCGATGTTTATGTTAATGAAAACATGGATACCAGCAGTATCGATAATAAACCACCAACCATGTTTTTTGCCGCGCCAGTGGTCAACAGCGATAACCAGGTTATTGCTATTGTCACTAAACGAGTAAACTTTAATGGTGTGTTCTCCTCGATCCTTTCTGCAGGTTTTATTGGGCATACAGGTGAAACCTATGCCGTCGACAGAACTGGCTTACTCTTATCTAAAGTTCGCTTCGAAAGCCAGTTACGCGATATAGGCTTGATATCCCAAGAACAAGAAGCATCGCTAAATGTGCGAATTGCCGATCCAGGGAGAAATCTGACCAACACTACAACGCCAGTATCTCCGGATCCTAACTGGCCATTAACCTTAATGTCGGCTGAGATATCAAATGAAAAATCCGGCATAAATCTTGACGGTTACAATGACTATCGAGGTGTAAAAGTAGTGGGTACCTGGGTATGGGATGCAAATCTCGATATGGGGCTGGCTGCCGAAGTTGATGTCGAAGAGTCTTTTGCCCTACTACAAATTTTTAAGTATACCGCATGGTCAATAGTGCTTATTTCACTGGCACTATTGGTAGGCAGTACCCTGTTTACTCTCAGAGTAGGTACCCGAGCGACACGAGCACTATCTCGTTCACGCAAAGAACTAGAAGAGCTTGTAAAAGTCAGAACGGAAGCATTAAACGCGGCAATGCAAAAAGCTGAAGGAGCAACACTCTCATTAGCAGAGCAGATGAAGTTCCAACAACTACTGATAGATACCGTCCCTATCCCACTTTTCTATAAAGATGCTGAAGGCAAATTCCTAGGGTTTAACAAAGCCTACGAAGAGATATTTCAAGTTGAGTCTAAAGACTTAGTAGGCTTAACGGTTAATGACCTCACCTATTTAAGCGAAGCCGATCGCAAGCTTTACCAAGCGGAAGACGATGAAGTCATTTCAAATCAAACTACCATCAAAAAGGAGATGCGGATCCCCTTCGCCGATAATAAGGTTCACGACACGCTATATTGGGTAACGGGCTTTAAAGACAGTAACGACAACCCTGCTGGATTAGTCGGTAATTTTATCGATATTACCACTGAGAAGGAAAATGCCAGACAGCTTGAAATAGCAGTCAAAACGGCTGACGAAGCGACCCGTGCTAAAAGTGACTTTTTAGCCAATATGAGTCACGAGATCCGTACGCCAATGAACGCAATCATTGGTATGAGTTATTTAACTCAGCAGACAGATTTAAATCGAAAACAATCTGATTACGTAGCCAAAATCCAAAATTCAGCCGAATCATTGCTGGGCATTATTAACGATATCCTCGATTTTTCTAAAATTGAAGCAGGAAAATTGGAGCTAGAAACAACTCAGTTTAACCTCAATGATAGTTTTGACAATCTAGTACAAATTATATCCCATAAGAGCCAGCAGAAAGGGCTTGAACTACTCATCGATATAGAACCCAACCTACCGGTTGAGCTTATTGGTGACCCTTTAAGGCTGGGACAAGTACTGATTAACCTTGCCAACAACTCGATGAAATTCACCGAAGAAGGCGAGGTAATAATTAAAGCCCGTGCAGCAATGCAAGATGAACAGCATGTAACTATTGAATTCTCGGTAAAAGACACTGGCATAGGTATGACACCTGAGCAGCAAAGTCGTCTGTTTAAATCATTTAGTCAAGCCGATGCATCGACCACCCGAAAATATGGTGGAACAGGATTAGGACTGACAATCTGTAAGACATTAACCGAGTTAATGTCAGGTGATATTTGGGTTGAAAGTACCTACGGTGAAGGCAGTACCTTCTTGTTCACGGCTAAGTTTGCCATTGCAGACATAGTGACCACCCAGGCAGATGTCTCGCCAGAGAGCTTATTAGATCTTCCCATGCTCATTGTCGATGATAGCGTTGCCGCACGAGAGATCTTATTCACCCTATCAGAGAGTCTGGGGTTTCGACCCGACTTAGCCGCGACTGGTGCTGAAGCAATAGAAAAGATTAAGCTTGCAGATAACCAAGGAGAACCTTACCAGCTGATATTAGCGGACTGGAAAATGCCACAGATGGATGGCCTAATGCTTTGCAAAACGATTCAAGATGATGCCACATTAGTCAACCAACCTAAGTTAGTCATCATCACCGCCTATGATCGTGATGAGATGTTAAAACAGGCTGACAAAGTACAACTTGATAGTGCAATCACCAAACCTGTCAGTGCCTCAACCTTATTCGACACCGTAATGGCAGTAATGGGCAAAACCTCGCCCCAACCCGCTGCGAATCAGAACGGTAAGCTAAATACCTCAGCAGCAAAAGATATCGTGGGTGCCCATGTATTATTAGTTGAAGATAATGATATAAACCAAGAGATTGCCACCGAACTGCTCTATATGGCTGGCATAGAGGTATCAACCGCTGGCAATGGTGAAGAAGCTGTCAATATGGCACTAGCCAATGACTACGACGCCATTTTAATGGATATTCAAATGCCGATTATGGATGGATACGAAGCCACCCGCAGTATTAGGCACAATCCTGACAGACAGCTTATTCCGATTATCGCCATGACGGCGAATGCGATGAGTGGTGATAGAGAGAAATGCCTTGAGGCTGGGATGAATGACCATATTCCCAAACCCATCAATCCACAAGAGGTGTTCAGAACACTGGCTAAGTGGATTGAGCCGACAGGAAAAGAGTTACCTAAAACCATTAATAACAACGGTGAACATGACACGGTAGCGCAACTCGAACTACCCAATTTTGATGTCGACAGTGCTATGGCACGTATGTCCGGCAATCAAAAAGCGTACCTGAAAATGTTAGCAAAAGTGGTTCAATCCCAAGGGGGATCTGTTACCACCGTAAGCCAAGCAATGGCCAATAACGATGTTACCAGTGCAATCATTGCCATTCATACATTAAAAGGAGTCGCAGGCAATGTCGGTGCAATGTTTGTGGTACCTATAGCTGAGCAAATTGAATCCAATCTCAACCAGCAAAAAAATGACAATAATTGTGCTATCGATGCACAACTGCAGCGACTTTTAGACGAGTGCCAAATACAGCTCAGTAAAATGATCGACACCATTGAACAGGCATTAACGAAAGCCAACACGACAACGCTCGGAAGTGCGATATCTAGAGCGGAATTGAAAGCACAGCTTGATTGTATTAATCATCAAATAGCACAACTCGATAGTACCGCAGTCGATAGTTTAGATACCCTGTTTGAGCAGCTACAAGTAGCTAACGACTTACAAGTCGGTCAATCACTGTATAAAGCACTATCACAATATGATTTCGACGAAGCTGAAACGCTTATAGAAGCTTTCAACCTTGAACTGCTGTCACTGCTTGAACAAGCAGAACCTGCACAGCAGGTTAACCATCTTGCAGTTGATGAGATAGTAAGCCAACTTAAAGTCATTGAGTCACAAATAGAAGATTTTGACTCTGCTGCGGTGGATGGCATCGAAACCTTACTCGATTGCCAACTACCATCGGATGTACAACAAGCTGTACAAGCGCTGCTCGCAACCTTGAGTCAATACGATTTTGAAACTGCAGAGTCACAGCTTAATCAGCTTTTGAGTGCGATTGATAAAAAATGATGCCGTCACCTAAACCAAAAATAAAGGAATATAACAATGGTCGATGTAAAGAAGGCAACAATTCTCGCAGTAGATGATACCGCGACCAATATTGAAGTCGTCAAAGGAATACTGTCTCAGGATTATCTTATACAAGCCGCTTTAAGTGGCAAGATGGCATTGAAGATCATTGATAAGCGCCAGCCGGATCTTATTTTACTCGATGTTATGATGCCTGAAATGGACGGCTATCAGGTATGTCAGCAATTAAAGTCACAGGACTCAACCAAAGATATCCCAATTATTTTTCTAACAGCAAAAGTACAAGAGGATGATGAAACCAAGGGGCTAGCACTAGGTGCAGTAGACTATATTACTAAACCCATAAGTCCAGCGATCCTCAAAGAGCGAGTCAAAAATCACCTACTGCTAAAAGCATCTCGAGACCTTATGGAAAGACAAAATGAGATCCTTGAAGAACGAGTGATTGAGCGTACCAATCAGCTAGCTGAGCTTCAAGATGTGGCAATGGTTGCAATGGGCGCATTGGCAGAATCAAGAGATCCTGAAACAGGTAACCACATTCGTCGTACCCAGCATTACGTCAGAGTATTAGCACAAGCGTTATCAAAAATGCCGCAATATCAACAGCTATTAACGCCCGAAATCATAACCGCTATGTACAAGTCTGCACCGTTACATGATATCGGTAAAGTCGGTATTGCGGACAATATATTGCTAAAGCCAGGCAAACTCACAGAAGAAGAGTTTGAGATAATGAAAAAACATGCCGCATATGGACGTGATGCCATTGTAGCAGCAGAGAAGTCGATTGAAGTAGCTGACAACTTTCTAACCTTCGCCAAAGAGATCGCCTATTCCCACCATGAAAAGTGGGACGGTACGGGTTACCCTGAAGGGTTAGCTGCTGAAGATATTCCATTGTCGGCAAGGTTAATGGCTATTGCAGATGTGTACGACGCGCTCATTAGCAGCCGAGTTTACAAACCCGCATTTAGCCATGAAAAAGCCGTCACCATTATCGCTGAGGGACGTGGCAGCCATTTTGATCCCAACATGGTTGATTGTTTCTTATCAATAACCGATGAGTTTAATGCGATTGCGCTGCAGTTCCTCGATCAAGATTAACGGAGCAACCTCATCGTGCTCAGAAAAGCAGTAAACCACTGATAGTAAAATCTAAAATAATCGCGTATTCTGCCAAAAATAACTGTTAGTATCTATTTTTACAGGAAAAAATACTAATGAACCAATTCGTTGAGCACTTACTAACCGTATTTATGGCATTTTTTGCAATCATGAACCCTATTGCTAACACAACCGTTTTTGCAGGGCTAACTGCCGAAATGAGCAATATAGAGCAGAGAAAGATTGCTTTTAAATCACTAATGATTACCTTCGTCATCATAGTGTTATTTGCCTTTTTGGGTAAAACCATTTTCCACCTGTTTGGCATATCGCTGCCAGCATTGCGCATAGCGGGTGGAATTTTGGTGTTTCTTGTCGGTTACCATATGTTACATGGACAAAGCTCTAAGTTGCATACTGCAGCGGCAAGTTCAGATGACAATATCGCTATCTCGCCGCTGGCCGTACCGTTACTTGCAGGGCCAGGTACCATCGCCACCGCAATGAACTACTCGGCAGCTGGTGGTTGGCAAGAAATAACCTTAACAGTGGCCTCCTTTGCAGTGCTCTGCCTGATTACTTTTATCTGCTTTGTGTTTTCATCAAAGATTATATCCGCCATTGGCGAAAGCGGCTTAAGTATAGTCACGCGTTTAATGGGGCTAATTTTGGCAGTTATCGGTGTGCAAATGGTCATAGATGGCGCCAGTGCAGTGATTGCGAATATTCACTAAGTGGTGTTTTAAGCACAAATCGCATATCGTTAATCAACAATAAAAAAGGCAGCTATTAACTAATAACTGCCTTTTATATACCGATGATTAATGGCGGCTCACATTCAAATTCAGCCTATCAGTAACTCGCCTTTTTTAAACAGCTTCCACTCTCCAGCAGCAAGTACGTTCCACTGCTCATCTTTAGTCAGTGGACGGGTGGCGATAACGGTAACCACATCATTAGGAGTCGTTTCTTTATTAAAATCGATCACCACATCGGTATCAATCAGTTTAGCTTTGCCAAAAGGCGCGCATCGAGTGATATAACACAAGTTATTACTGCAATAACTCATTAAATGTTCACCGTCACTTAAGATCATATTAAACACGCCAAGGGCTCTGATCTCGTCCGCTAAGGTTGCAATAAAGCGATACACTTGCTGCATATCATCAGGTGCTTTATCGCCAAACTGCTCAACCACTTTGTCCATAATCCAGCAAAATGCCATTTCACTGTCAGTATCACCTACCGCATTAAAACGTGTAGAGATAAACTTATCTTGATAATCGCTTAACTGACCGTTATGTGCATAAGTCCAATACTGTCCCCATAGCTCACGAGTAAAGGGGTGAGTATTTTCCAATGACACGCCACCGCGGTTAGCTTGTCTTATGTGGCTCACCACCACTTCACTTTTAATTGGGTAGGATTTGATTAACTTTGCAACATGGGATTCGCTACTTGGGCGTGCATCTTTAAATGTTCGATTACCTTTACCTTCATAAAAGGTGATTCCCCAACCATCAATATGTGGCCCAGTTACCCCACCTCTTTCGGCAAGTCCTGTAAAACTAAACACAATATCAGTTGGTACGTTGGCACTCATGGCCAGCAACTCACACATTAATCTTAATCCCATTCAATAATACCAATCAGTAT
>NZ_JBFRMK010000305.1:0-9449 GCF_041470405.1 Shewanella sp. 10N.286.45.A1 | reverse complement strand
ACTACTTGCCTACAGCGCTTTGAATTCCCGCTGAATGGTCAAACTTTTAATGCAATTGGTATAAGATCAGAAAAAAAGATAACTCGTGACAATTGTTAAATATCAATTACTAATGTGAGAACCCCTTCTTAGGGTGTGCCTACTTTTTTATAACAATCGAAACAATTTATACGCCAACGTCTGTAAAGACAGTTATAACATGACAGTAAATGGTCATCGATCTGCTCATCTTCATCGTCTTCAGCGAAAAATTGACACGCTTTAGCAGCTTCTCGCGCCGCCGCATAGGAGTCTGTACCTAATTTAAATCGCCACACACCGTCCACATAGGTAAACCATTTATCCATATTAGCCTCTAATACGCCTTGAGTGTTTGCTTAGAAGCATTCACCCAGCCTGAACCATGACGACTGACTAAGAGTGCAAACATGTGCTGACGATAAACTGCCTTCACCTTGCCAGTTAATAGTATGCGCTCGTCGCCAGCTAATATTTCACCACTATCACTCAGCACTATTTGCAGGGGGCTTGTGAGTACAATATCAGCCACTGTGAACTCAATGTCGGCGCTTTGATTATAATCCCCCAAACAGAACTGACCTTTAACCCGACCATCTTGACCACTTAAACGCAAACCTAGACCCGCTAAAGCACCGATGATTCCTTGACCAGTGCCACCGTGTTCAGTCAGATCAATACCTAGTTCAGTAGCCAGCTCGTAGGCTTGCTCTTTGGTTTTAACCGTCTTTTTAGCTGCGCGACCAAAGGCGATTAATGCACTGATATCGTAGGATGAACTCATATCAAGTATCGCCAACCCGGGGTCGGAAGCTGCTGCAGACTCCTGCAACAGATGAGTGACACATATTTGCTTTATGTCAGCAAAGTCGAGATGACTTTCAAGCTGAAAGCACATGGCACTGTTATGAGAGGTATAGGGGATATCGGGATGAACATATAACTGATGCCGAGTCACTAAGCACCTTGCGACATACTCAGTTTTATTCAGCTGTTGTTGCTGTAAAAGGTGGGCAATCTCTTCAGCAATTTCCCCGGTACCTTTAGTGCCTATGTCGTCGGTATCATCAATGCAAATTAGCCAGTTTTTCATTCTTAATCCTATAGATGTAAGCTAACGGTTACTCAGGGTTTTGATGCCGGTCTTGCAGCAAGTCATGTGATTGCAAGCGCTTGAGTACGCTAGGTACAAGCAGTGCGGCGCCGATGGCAAATAGACCACCCTGCAGGAAGTTAATCGCAAACTTGGTCAACGCGATCTGCTGACTCATACCCGCAAGCATATTTTCAATCCAACCTTTACTCGCCCATGCTAAGCAACCAGCCAGAGCCAGCAATACACACTGCCAACGTAATTTGAATACACCTGCAATAGCCAGTAACGCAATATCCATTGCGATGGCAGGCATGCCAAATTTGAGCAAGATCAACGGCCCACCTTTGCCAACACTCAGCATCATAGCCACCATTCCTGCTAGCAGGCCGCATGCAGTAATGCAGCCCACCCGACCTACGGTGCCGTAGCAAAGTAGATAGAAGAAAGTCATTAAGAACATTGAGTGACCACTGAGCCCCAGTTTAAGCCGCAACATGCTTTTTAAAATCACCAATAAGGTCGCACAAAAGCCTATAAACAACGCATCTTGCAGTTCAAAGTTAAGTTTCATTTGTCATCTCTCGTTGAAGGCCAATGCGTTACATGCTCACCGCTGCCAAAATGGCGTAACTTTGCCGATAGTGCCATCTGCTTTGATAGCTTTAATAGTTGGATCAACAGCGGCAGTAACACGCAATAAATAAATTCAGGCCAATTCTTTGGGTTTCGAAGTGCTTTAGGCGTGATCCTCGCACCGCGCATACATTGGATCTGGTAGATCTCTTTTAGCTCTTGCGACATAAACGGCATTAGGCTTAATGAAGCCGCTATTACAAATGCCCATTTGTGTGGTAACAACCAACTTAAAACCTCTCCAAGTCGCTCTGGACTTTGAGTACTTGAAAGCCACCAGCCAGGTAGCATTGCCAATAGCACTCTAAGTACCACTACCGCGCCATCTAAGAGCTGGCTTTCACCATAAAACAGATAGTAGAGACCCATAGTGGTAATAAATTGCACTGCAGCTAAGCGCAGCAACATGGTTATTTTTTTCTTTAGCACAAGCCCGTGAGCGATTAACCCCGCATTAATGCTCACTAATATCCACAATGCACTACTCGGTACAAAAAAAGCGCAGCTTGCCAATAGCAAGCTCAGGATCAGAGCGAAAGCGCAGCGGTGGCTCTGACGTATCCCAATTGTCACAGGCTTTGCCTTATGCTTAACATTTTCCCCACAGGTCTTGGTAACTTAGCCTGCATCAGCCTGCACTGCAGGCGCGGTTCTGTCTGACAAGTATCCCGACTCGATAAGCCAGACTCTATCGACATCACCGTAAGGCATCTCTCTGTGAGAAGTGAGTAAAATTGCGCAGCCTTTTTGGCGCAACTGCAGTAAAAGCTGCCACACCTTGTCACAATGCAAGCTATCTAGACCGGCAAAAGGATCATCCAGTAGCAACACCTTAGGTTGTAAACAGGCAAGTGATGCCAGCGCAATAATATGTTGTTGCCCGTAGGATAATTTATGGGGTGATGCCATCGACAAATGGCTTAACGACAGCTGTTGTAACATCCGCTCAGCTCGAGACAATGGCAACCTGAAACGACGTAAACTAAATTGCATTTCCGTCAATACTGTCGGCTCAAAAAGTTGCCGATTTGGCCTTTGTAACAACAGGCAAAGATTTGCACCAAAAATACCTAACTTAGGTCGTTTACCAAGTACTACCAATGGTAACTGCCCGATATCAGCCTGCATTCCTGCCAGCGCTTTTAGTAAACTGCTTTTGCCTGTGCCATTGTCTCCAACTAAGGCAACGATCTCTCCTGCTGCGACGCTTAATGATGCTGTACAGCGAAATAAAGGTGAACCTGCAGAGAACTGAAAGCGGTGCGGTGATATCAGTACTCTTTGCTCTGCTGCCCTGCCACCATTTGCACCTAACGTGGGTAACCTTTGCTTATGCGGCCGCGAAGGCTGGAATAGTCCCGCGACTAACTTGCCGTTCTCTAGCTGCCATAGGTGAGAAACAAGCTGGCCAAATGCTTGTGGCTGATGCTCCACCATCACAATAGCAACACCGTCACGGAGTAGCTCTTTAAGTACAAAGTACAGCTCTTGTACTCCATGATTATCAAGCTGAGTCCAAGGTTCGTCGAGCAGCAACAGATTGGGCTCAAACACCAGTTGAGCGGCCAACATTAGGCGGTACTTTTGTCCTAGTGACAGCACATCAATAGGCATGTCTAAGCTGACATATAGTCCAACCCGTCGCAGCGCCTGCTGCACTTTATCTAACATTTCATTAGAGGGAACGCCGAGGTTCTCTAGGGCGAATGCAATCTCAGCCCCAACGCTTTGGCGCAGGACCTGTACATTAGGATCTTGCATCACCAGCCCAACCTTTAACGCCGAATGACGAGTCATATCCCCCTCAAAAGGACGACATAACTCTCCGGCGATAAGGTGCAGTAAGCTCGACTTGCCGCACCCAGTTGCACCGCTGATGCAGTGACACTCGCCATGACTGACCACCAAGTTAAGATCATCCAAAATATCTGCTTGGTATGTGTCATAGCCAAAATGAATCCCTTTTAGCGAGATGAGTTGCATCAGCGACCTCCGGTTGACTATATCTGCCAGTTCAAACCAATAAACACTTGGCGACCAGCTTGAGGTAATGACTCACTTTGATAGTAATTTTCATCCAATAAATTGGTGGCTCTTAGGTAAAGCTCTAACTTGTCATCAAGCAACGGCTGCACCAAATTAACATCAACCAAGGTGTAGTCATCTAACGACTGTTCAAGCAGAACTTTTTCTCCTGCGACCTTGTGCTGGGCGTAGTAGATTTGATCCATGATCCGTTCAACATTTAGGTTGATGCGCATTGCAAATGGCAGTTGGTATTGCGCTTGAAACCGCAGTTGATGGCGAGGGCGATATTCTAGAGTTTGGAATGTCTCTGCCGCAGATTTGTCTTCAGTATCTAAAAAGCTATACATAAAAGTCATCGACAGGTCATCGATACTATTATTTTGCAGCTGCAGATCGACCCCTTTGAAAGCATAGTCGCCCATGTTTTGATAAGTACCCGCTAAGTCTTTGGCAATGTAATCTTCGGCATCGGTATAAAAACCTGCGATATTCAGCTCTGTTGAGTAACCAATATCTTGCAATAAGCCCAACTCAAAATGCTGTGATACTTCCGCCTGTAAATCAGCATTACCTGTAGATTGCGCATAGAGATTGCGCATAGAAGGGAATCGGACTTTACGCGCCACTCCCATATTAATGCGGGTATGCTCTAATGCTTGCCAGTAACCCGATAACTGCCCAGAGTAATCTTGTTCAGACCTCGATACTCTGTCTTGATCATGAAAAGCGCCTCCGAGCGTTACACCATAGCTGTCTGCTTGATATTGATATTCTAGCGCCGCCGTGTATAACCATGCTGAGTCATCAAAGCTGTCGCTGCTACCACTTCCATTGCCACCGCCGTTTCCACTTCCACTTCCACTGCCACTTCCACTTCCACTTCCACTGCCACTACCGTTACCACTTCCACTGCCGTTTCCTGAGCCACTTTTGTTATTTTGGTTACTTGCTAGTGCCTGTGACTGCCAGCTTTGCTTTTCAGCAATCATTGCCGTTGTGACAATACCTGCTTGGCCAAAGTTGGAAATGAACTGTAAGTTACCGCCCTCGACCGTAGAGCGACCATCTTGTTGCGCTTTTATCGCTTGGTATGCGTCATCTTTATACTGAGTCTCCAACACATCACTCTGGTTGTAGTAACCAAAACCACGCAAGGTAAACATGTCATTGAACTTATGAGCCAATCCCAGTTGAAAGGTTTTTGCTTGGTAATCGTCAACCCTCTCAAACTTCGCGCTCCCAGAACCAGTGCCATCTCGACTTGGCTTACCCCATTCGCCCTGTTTGAAGCTCATGTTAGCCATTAGTTGAGTGTTATCATTCAGCAGATAACTACCTTGTGCATAAATATTATCCAAGGTTTTATCGGCGTTATCACGCACATCACCCTGCTGATATTCAGTGTCGTTATAGTCACTCGACATTGGCCAGCCATCGGTTTGCTGACGGCTGTAATTAATCACCCCCTGCCAGTTGTCACCGCTTCCAGCAGCGCTAATATCACCATTAAAGGTATTATCTTGGGCAGCTTCAAGGCGTCCAGATAAACGCGGCGCATCCTCGCCCTGCTTAGTAATAATGTTAATCACACCACCAGCTCCACCTGGGCCATAAAGCACAGATGTTGGTCCAACGGATACTTCAACTGAACCTATCTGGCTGGAAGGTATTAAGCTTGGGTCGAACTGGCCATCTTCAGCGCCATTAGCGGGGACACCATTAATTAAATAGATAACGTGACGTGCTTTAAAGCCTCGAACATCAACCCTTGGGGTGCCTTGCCCACCCACTCTGACATAAAGCCCGGGCACGTTTTTGAGTAACTGATCTAAGCTTTGCGCTCCAGTTGCTTTGATCTCTTGTTCGTTAAGACTCCAATGAGTGGTTGCAGACTCTGTGACTGAAGCTTGCTTACCATGAACAACTATCACCTCAGTAACGTCTAAAATGGGGTCTCGCTCCATATCATCTGCTTGCACTTGGTAGCTAATGCTTAAAGCCATAGCAATTGCAGATAACTTCAAGGTGTTATTTCTATTTCTCATTGGTTTTCATCATCCTAACGACATTATTAACGCCTATTGTTAGAAAGAGAGTAGCAACGCACAAGCTATCAACTTACAAATACAAACTTAGATCAACTAATTAAAACAAAGGGAGTTACTAACCAACACACATAAGGACAATATGTCCAGCTAGAACTTCGTGGCAGACAAAAAGACACAGTGAAAGCGATAAAATGAATTAGCGGCGCTTAAAGATATAAAAAAAACAAAGCGTGAACATAAAATAGTCAGTGGCAGCTCACAGCAGCAGAGCAACCGACTTGACACTCTAGTCGGTGGATATTACTTTGTGGTAAAGATTCTTATTACCAATTTGAAAATGGGTGAACTGCAAGTAGAGGTCAGCGCCTCACATAGCCCATAAGAAATACGATTTGGAGTATTTATTGACCGCCCCTTTGCTGTCTCACGCGATTAAGTCTTTAACCGACAAGCTCACATCCTTTACTCTGCAACCACACAGCGATCCGATAATCCAGCTGTCGGTGACGATTTCGGCGATCCCGGTGATTGCTTGGTTAGCAGCGCAGTCCACCTATCCAAGAATCTATTGGAAAGGGCGTGATACCGAGGAAGAGGTTGCAGCTATCGGTTGCTGCAAAGATTTCTTTTTTGGTGATGACGTTGACGACTTAGAAATGTCAGCTGAATACCAAAAGCAAAGAGCACTCACCAGTAATCAAGACGTCCGCTATTATGGTGGAGTCGCTTTTGACCGCAAAAATGAAAGCTGGCCGGAGTTTGGAAAGGCACGCTTTGTATTGCCTCGTATTGAATTACGCCGCAGCGGTGATGAGTTCAAACTGCTGGTAAACCTTAACTTTACTGACAGTTCTCTAGAGAAAGAGGTTGCCACAGCAATGCAGGCAATCGCGGCATTAGATAAGCCTAAGCCGCTTACACCGCCCAATAAGGTCGCATTAATGGGTCGCAGCGATAAACCCGATCGTTATCGCTGGACTGAACTGGTCAACCAGGTTACCCATCCCAAATTTATTAAAGAAACACCAAAAGTGGTGCTGTCTCGCCAAACTCAACTTGAAATTAATGAGCAAGTTGATCCTTGGACACTACTCGCTTGCTGGCAAGGAAGAAACCCTAATAGCTTTCAGTTTGGTTTTCAATTTAGTCCCGATAGTGCCTTTATCTCTTGCACTCCTGAGCGATTATATCGCCGCAGACAGCGAGAGTTATTTACTGAGGCTCTAGCAGGTACAACGGTTAGAGGCATCAACCAGGAACAAGACAAAGCCTTGGCACAAGAGCTACTGGACGACACCAAAAACAGTCATGAAAATCAGTTAGTGAGACAGCAAATTGTTGATGTGTTGAACCCTTTGAGCCATTACGTTGGCGCCGAGGAGTTTCCAACGGTATTTAAGTTAAGCCATATTCAACATCTACATCGCTCGATTAGAGCCGAACTAAAAGCCGGTGTGAATGATTTTCAGCTCATCCAAGCGCTGCACCCTACCCCCGCAGTTGGTGGCTTACCTAAAGAACCTGCAATGAACTTTATTCGCCAGCAGGAAGGTTATGTCAGAGGCTGGTATGCCGGTGCTTGTGGTTACTTCAATAAGCATGAAAGTGAATTTGCAGTCGCTATTCGCAGTGCCCGTATTGAACCTGGTCGCATCAACCTATTTGCTGGTGCAGGGATTGTTGCAGGGTCTGAGCCAGATAAAGAGTGGAGCGAACTTGAAAACAAGTTAACCACTATTCTGTCAATATTGACTGAACTTTAACACCACAAAAAATCAATCAGTTACCCCATGATGTAGTGGTTAATCAGCCGCTACATCATTTTTATGCTTGCTCTGAAAAAATTCTGCTCTATAATTTGCCGCCCCGATTATGGGTTCACACTACTTTGACTAACCAAAAATTGTAAAATTATAGCGATACTTGCTATTGCGGGTTCCCTCACCCCGCCCGATTTATTAAAAAAGGCCACAAGATGTTGATGTTATCTCAGACGCAGGTTCGCCGTGCGTTACTGCTTTTAGCAGGCTTTCATATTATTATTATTTGTGCCAGTAACTACTTGGTGCAACTCCCATTTCAGATCTTTGAACTGCATACCACATGGGGCGCGTTTAGCTTTCCTTTTGTTTACCTTGCAACCGATCTTACCGTTAGAATTTTTGGTCAACAGGCCGCACGCAAGATCATTTTTCTCGCCATGCTTCCAGCCTTAATCATCTCTTACTTGATGGGCGTTGTATTTCATCAGGGGAGCTTTCAAGGTGCGGCCGCGTTACTAGAATTTAATAGCTTTGTCTTTAGAATCGCTTTTGCCAGTTTTGCAGCCTATTTGATAGGTCAATTAATGGATATCTTTGTTTTTGCCAAATTAAGACAAACAAAATCTTGGTGGGTTGCACCATCAGCATCCACTATTATCGGTAATCTTGTTGATACGCTAGTGTTCTTCTCGCTTGCTTTTTACGCTTCAACAGATAGCTTTATGGCCGCCAACTGGCCAGAAATAGCAACGGTTGACTACGGCTTCAAACTTATCGTTAGCCTGGGCTTATTCTTACCCGCCTACGGTCTATTACTGAAGGTGTTGCAAGATAAGATTTTGCAAGAGACAGCTCGCAAAACCGCACTGTAGCGCCAAACTACTCTTAACAACAACTGGCCAGACCTGTTATAATTTCGCCAATTCGTTCACCTTTGCCTCGTTTATTTAAGAGACATTTATGGTGAACTGGCGAAAATTATGAGAGTAGAAAATGTACACCATTGAAATTGAAGCAATTACCGAGTTTACACCTGAAGTATTAGCACGCTTAGATCAAGCTTATGACGCTATTCCTGAATTTGAGCAGCCTTATTCAAGCCAGGAGATCAGTACTCGGTTACTGTCTACTTCTGCATTATTGCTTATCGCTAAGATTGAAGGTGAAGTTGCTGGCTTTAAGCTTGGTTACCAAAACGCTGATGATACATTCTACAGTTGGTTAGGCGGTATAGTTCCTGACTATCGCGGCTTGGGCTTAGCTAAAAGCATGCTTGAATACCAAGAACATTGGGCAAAGCAAAAAGGCTATAAACTGATGGAAGTGAAAACCCAAAACTGCTTCCCTGTAATGCTGAACATGTTGATCAACAATCAATACCAGATCACAGCCATGACTGCAGATAGCCAGCGCTTAAGTCAAAACAAACTGCACCTGCAAAAGCAGTTATAAAAGTTTATCGAGTTCTTTACATAATAAAACTTGCAAACACAAATGAGAATGATTATTATTAACTTGCGTTCCAGAACTCAGGTTAATGGTTAAAGTTCTCATCATCTTTAATGGTTAACGAGTTTTATTAAGCACGACATTGCTCACACACACTCTTAAGTGGCCGGGATTTTCCCCCGGCTTTTTTTTGCCTGTAATTTGCCTCTATGACAATTATACCAATCAGTATAAGTAGTTGATCTACTCAGAGTGTTTTTGGCGAACTAATTCAAGGCAGGCTAATTCAAAGTGAGTAATGACACAATGGTTATTCCCTTATGAGTTTATTCAACGCAGAAGTAGGAAGCCAAAAACACTCCTTACAGGCGAGTTTTAGAGGCTTTGATGCTGTGTTAATGAACTTGAATGTAG
>NZ_JBFRMK010000304.1:0-21533 GCF_041470405.1 Shewanella sp. 10N.286.45.A1 | reverse complement strand
TTAACTGACCGGCATTAGCCACGTTGGCTCCTTTTATTATTTTAGAAGTATGGATATATTAAAGCCAAAGCAATAGACCACATTGTCAGGCAGATGAATCGATCCAAGTAGCACCATGCTTTAGGCTTCTGAAATATCGGACTTAAGTAGCGAGCGCCAATACTTAAGCTAAAAAACCATACAAATGATGCCAACACAGCTCCGGCCCCAAACCATTGCTTTGCCGTGCCTTCAAACTGCACACTTATGCTTCCTAGCAGTACCACGGTATCTAAATACAAGTGTGGATTAAGAAAGCTGATTGCTAATGTGGTTATAACTGCTTTTTTGAGACTATCAGCGGCTAACTCTTGCTCATCTTCCATTATTTGCTCTGAAAAAGACGATTTCAACGCACCATAACCATATATAAATAGAAAGATAGCACCACCAAAACTGGCGATATCTTTGATCAGAGGAAAGGCCAGTATAAGATGCCCAAGCCCAGCAACGCCTGCAGTAATCATTATGGCATCAATAAAAGAACACAGAGCAGCGATAGGCAATGAATGAGATTGCTTTAAGCCCTGCTTTAATACAAATGCGTTTTGTGCCCCAACGGCCATGATGAGACTGCCACCAATTGCCATTCCCTGAATGAATGCTGTTTGCATGAAATTACCTAAAATATAAAGACTAAGAATTAGCGAGCAGAATATTCCTTCAACAAAAATAAGTACAACTAATTAAATTTATGTATCATTAGCAAAACTTATAACTGAACATTTAGTCTCCTATGTTTGATTACGCCCATTTAAAAGCACTATCGATAGTGGTATCGCAAGGCGGTTTTGATAAGGCAGCTAAGCTCCTTTTCATTAGCCAGTCAGCCGTATCACAACGGATAAAACAACTCGAAGACAAAGTAGGCCAAGCCCTAGTCGTTCGCGCTACACCTGTGTATGCCACTGATATGGGAAAGAGACTGCTGAGGCATTATGCACAAGTACAGTTACTTGAGAGTGAACTGCGCACTGAAATGAATGTTGACGACCCATCGTTACCAACTATTGTGCGTATCGCTGTCAATGCAGATAGTTTAGCTACTTGGTTTTTACCAGCCCTGGCCGAGGTTTTTAAACGTCACAAATGGCTATTAGAACTCGTTGTTGACGATGAAGCCTACACCCATCATTTGCTAAAAAGTGGTGACGCTGTAGGCTGTGTCACCACCAGCCAATCGCCTATGGCGGGCTGCAGTAGTGAATATCTTGGCAACATGGAATACATGTGTGTAGCGACCCCTGATTTTATCGACGAGTACTTTGACCAATTAACACAGCAACCAGATTCGATACTTAAAGCACCAGCAGTGGTCTTTTCTACTAAAGACAAACTTCACGATAAGTTTCTTAATTTTTATTTTGGTATCAACGAAGGCAGCACACGAGAGCATAAAATACCTTCATCTGAAAGCTTTCTCGAAGCAATAACTATGGGCTTAGGATATGGATTAGTGGCGCACCTGCAAGCAAAACCATTAATGGAAAGTGGTGATTTAATCGAAATATTCCCAGGTAAAAGAATGCAAGTTCCGCTTTACTGGCAACACTGGAACATAAAAGCGAAACAAACGACTATCGTTTATCGTTCATTAGCAGCCACCGCCCGCCACTTACTCATTAACCCTGAATAAAAAAAGGGGCACCAGCCCCTTTATGTTTTTCGATGTGGTTGCCGACTTATTTGGCTAGAGGTTCTGCTTCTACGGCTTGTTCTGCGGGAGCACCATGAACGGGCCAAGCGTTGATAACCGCTTTAACGAGTGATGCTAAAGGAATGGCAAAGAAAACGCCCCACACGCCCCACAGACCTCCAAACACTAATACCGCTGCGATAATAAATACTGGATGCAGATCCACAGCATCAGAAAAGAGAATAGGTACGAGCAAATTACCGTCCAATGCTTGAATGATACCGTAGCCAATCATCAAGTAACCAAACTCTGAACTGATCCCCCACTGGAAAAATGCGACTAATGCGATAGGTAATGTCACCAGCGTTGCGCCAACGTAAGGGATTAAAACCGACAGTCCAGTTAACACCCCAAGCAGCGCCGCATATCTTAGATCCATCACCGCGAAAAAGGCATAACTTACAACACCGATAATAACAATTTCGATGATCTTTCCACGAATATAGTTAAAGATCTGCTGGTGCATCTCATTCCAAACCTTGCGCGCTAAATCACGATTAGAAGGAAAAAATCGCTTACTACCACGCAGTAGCTCATCTTTGTCTTTTAAGAAGAAAAACACCAATAGTGGTACCAAAATCGCGTATACCATTAGCACTAATAGTGAAGCTGAATAACCGAGCAACTGCTTACCGATATCCAGTAAGTGCTGAGTATCGAGCATTTTTTTCAGTTCGGCGACCATGGTATCCAACTGCGTTGGATTAACGAATTGTGGATATTGGTTTATAAACTGCTGCGCAGTAAATAAACCTTTATCAATCATGCTTGGCAGGTCCCCTATCAAACTAACCCCCTGCCTCCAGAGGCTTGGGATCAAACCAAAACTGATCAATAACATCAAACCAATGAACAGGATTAACACTAATGAAGCGGCCGGAGTACGGTTAATGCCTATGCGTGCCATCTGCGCGACAGGCCATTCCAATAGAAAAGCTAGCACAAGCGCAACTAGTAACGGAGCAAGTAGGCCACCTGCGAAATAGATAGCCAGTGCTAAACCAACCAGAATGAGCACCAAAGTAACAGCTTGTGGATCACTAAAGCGCTCTTTATACCAACGACTTAAGATTGTTAACATTCATTTACCCTAATGCGACAGCCAGTACTTTAAACCCACTGCCAATAAAAAAGATGTTCTACACCGAAAATGTAAAACAGTTTAAAGTCACTTTACTTAGTGATCTCAAGTGCTAAAACTGACTCTTTAGATTGTATGATCTTGTGATGATAACCGACTTTTTTTAAAAAACGGGGAACATCTTGCTTAGAACCGGGGTCTGATAGCAAAACCCTTAGTTTTTCGCCAGTGTCGATCTGCTTTAAAGCTAATTTAACTTTAACGAGTGGCAATGGACAACGAAAGGCTGTTAAATCAATAATAATCATAATCAACTTGCTATAAACAATCTAAGGCTATTATCCTAATAAGCAATGCAAACCACAAGCAAGCATTGTGGCCTTACAACAATAAAAGCATAGCCCAATTTAAGGATCCGCTTGAGCAAATTAACTTTTTCGAAATCTATTATTGCAGGGACATTGGCATTTACCTTAGCAGCCTCACCTGTTACCTACGCCAATAACGACCTTCCTGATTTAGGTACAGCGGCAGTCAATACATTCAGTTTAGAAAAAGAAACCGAGTATGGTGATGCGTATATGCGCGTGATTAGATCATCTGCACCGATGCTCAATGATCCAGTATTGAATCAGTACTTAACAGAACTAGGTAACAAACTCGTCGCCCATGCAACTGGCGTTAAAACGCCTTTCTACTTTTTCTTACTGCGTAACGATGAGATAAATGCATTTGCATTTTTTGGTGGTCACGTAGGCGTACATACTGGTTTGTTTCTCAATGCTGACACTGAAAGTGAATTGGCTTCAGTACTTGGACACGAAATCACTCACGTTACTCAACGTCATTTAGCGCGCTCTTTAGAGGCACAACAAAAGAGCTCTACAGCAACAATTGCTGGCATGCTTGGTGCGATTCTTCTTACCATCGCATCACCACAAGCGGGTATGGCAGCACTAGCAACAACCCAAGCATTGTCTACACAGGCTAAAATTAACTACACCCGAATGCATGAAAAAGAAGCTGACCGAATCGGTATGCAGATTCTAGTTGATGCAGGCTTTGATCCAAATGGAGCGGCAAATTTCTTTGGTAAACTGGCATCGCGCTACAGATTTACCACCAAACCACCACAAATGTTGCTCACTCACCCATTGCCTGAGTCTCGAATTTCTGAAGCGAGAATTAGAGCACAGCAATATCCATTGCGGCATGTTCCGGACAATTTGGACTTCCAATTAGCAAAAGCGCGGATCCAAGTGAGGTTCTCTGGCTACAGCGAGGCCGCTGTATTATCGATATTTGAGAAACAACTGAAACATCATCGCTATACATTTAAAAGTGCAGCGCAGTACGGTAAAGCCCTTGCTCTTTTTAGAATGGATAAATTTGAAGAATCAGAAAAGATCATCGATGAGTTGTTGGCTAGCGAGCCTAACAATCTATTTTTTATTGATACAAAAACAGATCTATTGACTCAAAAAGGTGATTACAAGTCGGCTATCGCGCTGTTATTAAAGCAGCAAAAAATAAAACCGACTTCAAGCGTTGTTAACACCAACTTGGCCAACGTTTATATTGAGAATGATCAAACTGAAAAAGCGATTCCGTTACTAGAAGACCTGATTTTTCTCGACAAGCAAGATCAACTTGCATATTTTCTGCTAACAGAAGCCTATAAAAAGAATGGCAACAAGGCGATGGAACACTTTGTCAAAGCTGAATCCTTAGCGCTCGCAGCCGATTATAAGACTGCCATTGATCAGCTTAATTTCGCTTACAAGCAGTCAAAAGAGAATCCACTGCAGTTAGCTCGTATAGAAGCTAGGATTAGACAATTTAGACAAGCAGACAGAGCGATGGAATCATTACAGTAAATGTGACTCATATCACCATTTAAAGTATGATATTGGCAAAATTAGCAGAAGTTAACAATAACTATGACAAACGTAAGTATTATCCATAACCCAAGATGCTCAAAAAGCAGACAAACCCTAGCATTGCTTGAAGAGCAAGGCTGCGACATTACGATAATAGAATATTTAAAAACGCCACTTTCAACCACTGAAATCAGCAGCATTCAAGCAAAACTTGGGGTTACCCCGAGAGAGATGATGCGAGTGAAAGAGGATGAATACAAGCAGCAAAACCTTGCAGATAAAAATGTCACTGACGCGCAGTTAATCCAAGCGATGGCCGATACGCCTAAATTAATCGAGCGTCCTATTGTATTGGCAAACGATAAAGCTGCTATCGGTCGCCCACCAGAAAATGTTTTAACCATTTTATAAGAGAGCAAGTAAATGGAGTCATCCACCCTTTTTAAATTATGTCGTACTGGGTATGTTCTTTTAGTCATTATGCTGAGTTACTGGTTTATTCAGCAAGGCATATCAGGCGAATACTCGATGATATTTAGCCTGTTATGGTTAATCCCGTTGTTGCTTCCTTTAAAAGGGATTTTAACGGGTAAACCTTATACTTATGCCTGGGCAAGTTTTATATTGTGTTTATACATGCTGCATGCCCTTACGTTAGCTTATGTTACAGAGACCAACTTAGCGTTCGCCGTTATCGAATCCTTGTTAATTGGTGTACTACTGATTGGTTTTCCGTTTTACGCTCGGATCAGAGGCCGCGAATTGGGGCTTGGACTGAAAAAAAAGAAAAAGTAATCAACAACAGCCATAGGCTGGTATCTGCCAGCCTTTCTATTTACTAAATCTCTCCTCACTTCTTAACTCCCTGTTCTAAATAATATAGTCACTGTTATCGCACCATAAAAAGCAGACAAATATGTAGAAAAAACAAACTGCATGCTATATTTGATTAATAGCAAAACAATAATAACAATAAAAATTTGAGGTCAGGTAATGTTAAGCAATAATCAACTGATTTTACTGAGTATACTCGCGCTAACTGCATGTGGTGGAAGCAGTGATAATGCTGATAGTGATTTAATTCCCCCGCCGATTACCGATCAACTTGTAAGATGTGAAGTTCAATCTAACCTCTTACAAGAGCCCAGTTCATCTAATATAATTTTTCATATAGAGCAAAGTTATCAGTCATTACAACCAGCTGTAATTGCGGCAACTGTAAACGGTGCAGAAAGCTCAAATTACACATTTAACTGGTCTCAAAAATCTGGTGATGCATTGGTATTAAAATCGACTCACAGCCCAATGCTCGCTTTTACTGCTTCAACAAGTGGTAGTTATCAATTTGAACTCATCGCGACCGGTGAAAATAATTCATACAGTGCTATTGCTACAATTGACGTTATTGATGGTCAAACAAACCAATTAGCGATAAGAGTTGATCATCAAGTAACGATGGGAAGCGGCGTTAGTTTTAGGATTGATACACCACCGTCAGCAACTCCAGAAAATATCAGTTGGTGCTTAGCGGCTGGCCCAGACATTAATGTCGATATTTCTAATTTAGAAAACCCGCTATTTACGGCGCCGAATGTTGACCAAGATACTTTTGCTATTTTAAGAGCATCTGCAACTATTAATGGCCAACAAAGCTCTGATGACGTGCATATACTTATAACTAAAGAAGCAACGATTACCTCACGATATTTCGACTCACCAATCGCTAGAACATTTAGCTATCAAGGTAGTTCACCTTATAAAGCGATCTTACGTGATTGCGTCTACTCCAATCAGTTAGAACAAAGTTGCACCATAGACCAGTTACCACTTATCGGACAGGAATCGAACAGCGGTAAGCAACAAATACTAGATAGACTGTTAGTTTCACACCAATGGATGGGAGAAAATTTCGAGTATTTTCTAGATAACTTAGACGCGGATAGCGACTTTGCGACACTGCTTCAATCTGTTACCGCGATTGTTATAAGCTACGACGTACGTCCCTCATTCTATTGGGTCGCCACAGGCGCAATCTACCTAGACCCGAACGATTTATGGCTGCTTGCAGAAGAAAGAGATACCATCAATGAAGCACCCGATTATCGCAGTGGTTTTGGCAATGAATTACAGTTTCTAATGCCATGGCGCTATGTAAAGAATAACCAATATACTTCATATGTTACCCCACGCAGTACACGCGTTAACCGCACCCCCGCAGAGATGCAGCCAGACTTAGCATCCCTGCTCTATCACGAACTCGCTCACGCCAATGATTTTTTCCCCCGAAGTATTCACCATGCTCTTCAGGGACCGACACTATTGGACGATTATGAAACAAGAAATAGTCAACAATTGCTGGTTTCTGACCAATTAACGGCTAAATACCCATTAAACAGCGCTGAAATGACGAGTTTGGCAAATGTCAGCTTTAGAGGTGAATCGGCAACAGCTCAACAAAAGTCATACATGCCGAGTGATATCAGTGGCTTCTTTTCTACTGATACAGCATCTGATTACTACGCATTCTCAACACGCAGAGAAGATGCGGCGATGCTGTTTGAAGAGGCAATGATGAGCCACAGACTCGGTATTCAAAGGGATGTAGGTGTAACCGATAAACCAGAAGCTGTTTCAGCAGATACCATTACAGTTGATTGGGGCCAAAGAGGCAGAGTTGGCGACGATTCGCTGCAAAATAGAGCTGCTTTTGTTATTAGTGAGATATTTCCAGAGCTTGATGCAACAACACTCGTTAAAAATTTACCTCAACCGATTCC
This sequence comes from Shewanella sp. 10N.286.45.A1, assembly GCF_041470405.1. Taxonomy (NCBI): domain Bacteria; kingdom Pseudomonadati; phylum Pseudomonadota; class Gammaproteobacteria; order Alteromonadales; family Shewanellaceae; genus Shewanella; species Shewanella sp. 10N.286.45.A1. The sequence goes on along the minus strand of NZ_JBFRMK010000304.1, from coordinate 14,060 downwards.
TATGGCGCAAGGCGCAACTTGGTCTGAAAACCTTGCTATTTCCCCGGCGCTGAAGAATAGCGTTAATCGAGCTGCGTTCACCGTTCCAGCAGATACTCCAGCAGTAACATTAAGTGGTAGCAGGCACCAGTTGCCCGTAGAGTAAACAGGTGATAAAACCGCCCAACAAAAAGCCCAGTGTATTCACTGGGCTTTTTGTTGCTAGTAAATCGCCGCTATAAGCGCAACATCTCTTTGATAAACGGTATCGTCAATTTACGTTGATGAACCATAGAAGCTTTATCTAAACGGTCGAGAACATCAAACAATGTCCTTAGATCTCGAGCTAAACGATTTAACAAGAAACGACCAACGTCTTCTGAAAGCTGTAACCCACGCATTGCTGCACGCCGTTGCAATGCTGCTAACTTTTCATCATCTGCCATCGGTTGCAGCTGATAGTTAAGCCCCCATTGCATTCTAGATATAAGATCCGGCAAAGCAAAGCCGGTATCACTTGGGGAGACACTCGCGCTCAAAACTAACGAACAAGTCTTTTGCTCTGAGATCCTATTATAGAGATCAAATATGGCTTCTTCCCAGACGGGATGCCCTGCTATCGCATTCACATCGTCAATACACACCAAATCAATTCTTTCTAAGCCTTCTAGTAAGGCAGGAGAAATACTGGCATGGATCCCAAGTGGAATGTAAAAACTACTTCGACTAAGCTCGTTAGCGTGGGCACATGCAGCATGCATTAAGTGTGTTCGACCTGATTTTTCAGGGCCCCAAATAAACACAGCCCCTTCGGCTCTACCTTCAGCACAAGCTTGTAAACTTTGGATCAGTTCATCATTACCTGCAGCTGGATAATAACTGTTAAAGGTCTCATCATCTGGAAGATGAACAGGTAGCGATAATTGTAATGGTGAGTTTGATTTCACTCAGGAGTTTCTCGACAACGCAGTATTTCAATTTAGGTGCACATATTAGCATGCGCACCCGTAAATTGGGAGTTATTGCCCCTTCCAATAGTAGATCTGTGTCGGTTTGTTGGTATTGGTCTCGCTACCAAAGTTCGCGTACACAATATTATCACTTGTGCCATTAGCTATAGATTCAATGCGGGGGTCGAGATTCATTAACCGATGCAAATCCTCTTCATTACCAAAAAGGCCTAAGTTAAACTCTACTGTCATTCCTTCAATACTCGCTACTGTGACCGTTTTGATAGCACTTAATTGATTTAAATACTTTTCAATTTCGACAAGTTGCTTCATTTCACTTACATCAGTAAAGCTAATTTTTGTTGTCAGCTTTTCGCCCGAGTCAGCAATTGCGTATTGGCTTACGTAGAACTCACTGGCCGCTGCTGTAATATCGGTAACCGCTTGCTCTACACTTGCAGACTCGCCACTATGACTCGTCGATGGAGTGTATTGGCTAGCGCCAGCGGTTAACTCTCTTGGATACAGTGACATCTGATAACGATAAACGGCACCTTGTGGAGAGATCGTTGCCATTATAAAGTAATTAGCCTGATATCTGAGAGAAGCATTTGCCACATTAGCAGTAAATTGGCCACGAATATCGTTAACCCCAACCTGCATAGAGTCATCTAGATCCATTAACGGGAACAATAAAGGCACACCACGATTGGATGATTGTGTATCAAATGATGTGCGAGTGACCGATGTAGAAGCATCATTTAAAATCTTTCTTTCACCCTCAATGTCTTCAACTAACCATACTAGTGTCAGTGGACGTTGTTTCCCCCAAACGGGTAAACCTGCTTGACGTAACAAACTGATCAGACGTTTGTGGTCAAAACTTACCTTAATGAATAACTCACCATCCAAATCTTGGTATCCATACTGTGTCATCATTGCGCTAGCATTAGCTAGTTGCTTCACCACTTCTGGGTGAGTTAATGCGCTCTGAGTTCCTGTATTTTTTAATACAACTTCCTTCAAGCCCTGCTTGATCGCCTGACTTCTCAAATTTTTAGCCCTTGAGTCAACAGGTACTAGGCTTTCGTCTAGGTTGTATACTTCAGCAGATCCAGCTGAAAAACAAAATAACAAGGGCAACATCATCATGTAACGACAGACAGTTTTAAGCATATTATAGGCTTCAACAAACGACACAGTTAACTAAATTGTACCACAGTCGGCGTAATTAGGAATTTTATAGCGCCAAGTTTTCTCCCTTAAGATCAGTGTTGTTTGAACAAAATCGCTGTAAATTTTGTTTCATAAAGATATGATTGTTAAGTTTATTAAAATAAGAGAATAATAATGAAATACCTTACACTCCCTTTACAGGGGGCCCAGATGCTATTTGTAGCATTTGGTGCACTCGTATTAATGCCTTTGTTAACAGGATTAGATACCAATGTCGCACTATTTACTGCAGGTATCGGCACACTTCTTTTCCAATTGATAACCAAACGTCAAATTCCAATCTTCCTAGCCTCTTCCTTTGCCTTTATCGCGCCAATTATGTATGGCGTACAAACATGGGGGATCCCTGCAACAATGGGGGGACTCATGGCGGCGGGTTTCGTGTATGTATTACTCGCAACGGTTGTAAAAATCAGAGGGGCTGGCTTTATTAAACGTCTGCTACCACCTGTGGTTGTTGGACCCGTTATCATTGTAATTGGTTTAGGTTTAGCACCAGTCGCCGTTAATATGGCAATCGGCAAAACAGGAGACGGCAGCTTAATATTAGTTGAACAAAATACTGCATTGATTATCTCTTTAGCTTCACTATTTACAACTATAGCCGTCGCTATCTTTGCAAAAGGAATGCTAAAACTGATGCCTATCCTTGCGGGTATTTCAGTAGGTTACGGTCTAAGTTTGGCTTTTGGTATTGTTGATTTCTCGCCTGTAGCAAATGCCAGCTGGATAGCGATGCCAAATTTTGTCGCACCAGAGTTTAACTGGCACGCAATTCTATTTATGATCCCCGTCGCAATCGCTCCTGCTGTAGAGCATATTGGCGATATTCTTGCGATATCGAATGTAACCGGAAAAGATTTCATCAAGAAACCAGGTCTGCATCGAACACTAGCCGGTGATGGTGTCGCGACAATTGCGTCGTCAGCATTTGGCGGACCTCCAAATACGACTTATTCTGAAGTGACCGGCGCAGTAACACTGACAAAAGCATTTAATCCGGTGATCATGACATGGACAGCTATTACTGCCATTTTATTAGCGTTTGTTGGAAAGTTAGGCGCACTAATGCAAACGATTCCAGTACCTGTTATGGGTGGAATAATGTGCTTGCTGTTCGGCTCAATTGCTGCGGTAGGTCTCAACTCATTAATCAAAAATCACGTCGATATGAATGAGCCTCGTAATTTAAGTATTGTTGGCGTAACTCTAGTCTTTGGTATTGGTGGAATGGCTTTTGGTATCGGTTCATTTAGCCTAACAGGTATTAGTTTATGTGGCATTGTTGCCATATTAATGAACCTAGTACTACCCGACAATGCAGCATCTCATGAAAAGATTATTAGTAAAGATTTAGACCAAATCTAAATAGACCGCCAACGATTAGCGCGATACAGTCAGCACTCGTATCTAGTTTGCTTTAAATGTGTTCTCAAACAAAAAAGCCCTGAATATCAATGATATTCAGGGCTTTTTTATAGAAACTTTTGACTAGCTATCTGCTTGCTCGTCTTCAGTTTTGTATTTTGCCGCAGTTTCCTTGATAAGGGTCTTTAACTCACCCTTTTGGAACATCTCAGTAAGGATATCGCAGCCACCGATTAACTCGCCTTCGATCCATAATTGTGGGAACGTTGGCCAGTTCGCATATTTAGGAAGCTCGGCACGGATATCCGGATGTTGAAGAATATCAACAAAAGCAAACTGCTCTTCACAGTTAATCATGATCTGTGCGACCTGAGATGAAAAACCACAGCTTGGTAACTTTGGTGAGCCTTTCATATATACAATAATTGGGTTTTCGGCTATTTGCTGCTTGATTTTATCAACTGTTTCCATTTTTCGTTCCTGGGTTATACAACATTGCGTTGCCCTATTGTACGCCAGTATAGGCCAGAACAAAAACCTACTTTTAGCATGGATATTTACTAATAGAATTAATCGATTGAGGTAATCGACTGTTTCGAATAAACAATGATACACTTCACAAGTTTATTAGGTAAAATGACCCGCAGTGAGCAAGAACGCATAATACTACAATCAAGAGTTAACGGAGAAAACTAATGGCTTTCGAATTACCAGCATTACCTTACGCAAAAAACGCACTTGAGCCACATATCTCAGAAGAAACAATCAACTACCATTACGGCAAGCATCACAACACTTACGTTGTTAAGCTAAACGGTCTAGTTGAAGGTACTGAACTTGCAGAGAAGAGCCTAGAAGAGATCATCAAGACCTCTACTGGTGGTATCTTCAACAACGCAGCTCAAATCTGGAACCACACTTTCTACTGGAACTGTCTATCACCAAACGGTGGTGGTGAAGCAACTGGCCCGGTAGCTGACGCTATCGTTGCTGCATTCGGTTCTTTCGATGCATTTAAAGCACAGTTCACTGACTCAGCAGTTAACAACTTCGGTAGTGCTTGGACTTGGTTAGTGAAAAAAGCAGACGGCACTGTTGCTATCGTCAACACTAGCAACGCTGCGACACCGCTTACTGATGAGTCTGTTACACCAATCATGACTGTAGATGTTTGGGAACATGCATACTACATCGATTACCGTAATGTTCGTCCTGATTACATGGCTCACTTCTGGGAGCTAATCAACTGGGATTTTGTTAACGCAAACTTTGCTGGTTAATCTTAGATTTTAATAGCGCTGCTATTATCAAGATTCAAAAAATCCGGACTCTATTAGAGACCGGATTTTTTTTATGTTTGAATAAAGTTCACTTAACTTTAAAACTTATAGATTACCGGCGCCATTGCGGGTGTTTGAGATTCTGTTGCCCGACCGGAAAATATGGCCTGCAAGTAGAACCCTTTACCAATTGTCGCAGCAATACCATCAGCAATCCGAAACTTAACATTCTGGATTTTACCCGCTGGCATAACCGTTTCTCTTAATGCTTGGGTAAACATCATCTCATTTGACCAAGCCCATACTTTTTTACCCGTAGAGTCAAACAGCCATAGGTCTGCGGTCATACCAGAATTGAACATTAAGGGTACACCGTAGGACTGACTATTCGTGTATTGCAACGTTACGTTCATCGCAGAACCAGTATTATGTTGTACGATCAGCTTGCCTTCAAATAACCCTTTTTGAGCTAATTTAGCTCGAGTTTCAGCATCACTTTTTATGGGTGTGACCACTAGTGGTGCAACTTCTGCATTGCTCTTTTCGCTCATATCAGTAACCTCACCCACGCTACTATTGCTTTGTGAACAACCAGTAGCTGCGAGTATCACCATGGCTAGCGCTGTTTTACTTAACATTAAAAACCCCCGAATTTTTTAAACAAACTGTCTTTCAGTTTATTCGTTTCGTCTTTTAGCTTCGAATCTAACAAAGCCTTTGTATCAAGAGCAAATTTCGGTTCAGACATTGTGCCAGTTATCGCAAAAGGTATCTCAACACCGTATAGCGCATCACGTTCGTTTCCGCCCTGACCTTCAAGGGAACCAACAACTGAAGTCGTTAGCTTATAATTAAGCGCTTCATTGATAACATTAGCAGTACCTGCCCCAGTAAGACGAATGAGTGGTGATGCCATATTTAGATCGGGATTCGTAACCACACCTTTTGCGACCTTAAATGAGCCAGTCATACTGGTAAAATCTGTTTTTTGCTCACCTGTGCCGCTAGATGACATATCACCGCCAAGTTTAGCTTTTGCATCTCGGATCATTCGTGGAATGTTTACTCCATGAATAGCTCCATCAGCTATTTCAAACTTTCCGTTGGCCAATAAATTCTTTTTAAGGTTATCGGGCAGCAAACTGCTGCCTTTTCCCGCTACATTAAAGTTTGCGGTACCATCGAGCATATCAACCTCAGCGGCATCGATAAGCAAGGCTCGGATATCAACCCCTTTTAAACGCTTATCAAACTCATACTTAGCGACTTTACTGCGGCCATCTAATTTAGCAGATGCCTTAATCGTGCCTCCATAAAGCGCAGCAGACAGTTGACTAACGGTGGCAACCCCCTGTTTCATTGCCATTTTAAAGACCCAATTCTGAGTCTTCATATTAGCTACCTTCACCGATTTTACTTTTACATCGACGTCCAAGTTGACAGACTTCATCGCAGTTAAATCAGGCTCAACGGATGCAACCTTAGCGGTATCAGTTTGTTTAGTCTCCGGAGTTTTTGTCGATTGTTCAGGTAAAAAACGATCTAAATCGACATCGCCAACCTCCAGCTTAGCCATTATATTAGGCACCTTATTACCATAGGCAATATCCAACTGCCCAGATGCATCGATATCTGCAGCACTAAAGCTTGCTAGCACTAAGCTCATTGTTTGCTTATCTAATGCCACTTCAAGCGACGTTGTTAAGTTCGCCTTAAGCTCGCCATTTGGTACCCCTTTACCTTTCAGCAGATTTGTTACAACAAAGTCGTTAATCACTACCTGTTGTAAGTTCTGCGAGACTTTAATTTGCCCTTCACCTGAGCTAGTAACATTAAGATCCGGCAACGAGGCGGACAATTCATAGTTAAGAGGTGCAAATTGATCTAATTGAAAACGCCCTAATGTCAAAGATTTTAACGAGAGTAACTGTTCGGTATTTGTTTGACGGTCCAAATTACTAATCTGAGTATTAGTAATTGAGATCCCGCCAATATCTAACTTAGCTAAACTGATGTTCGATGCGTCATTGGCTGGCGTTTTTGAAACTTCACTTGCCTTAGCCTCACCGGTCAATCCATCAAAGCTGTTTCGACCATCTTTTTGGGTTTCTAAAGATAATGTCAGCCCATCTAAGTTTAGCTGAGAGATCTCGACCTCTTTTGTCAGCAACGGCATTAACGCCACCTCAGCAACGACTTCAGTAATAGAAACCATGGCAGCACTCTTAAACCCTTGTGGATTAGACAGTGTAATCCCACCTAACTTAATGCCTAAACTAGGGAAAAAAGTCCAAGACAGATCACTATTAATCGCTAAGTCACGGCCGGTCTTCTCTTTAACAACCTCTACGATTTGTGGTTTAAAATCATTGGGATCAAAAATCAAGGTGATATACAGCACTATCGCTGCAACTAAACCTAACATTGCTACTAAAAACCATTTTAATAATTTCATGACAAATTCCATCTGAATAACAAAAGCGAATACTATAAATTTAGCACGGATAAATCTAAAGCTTGATTAGATATTGCGATACCGTTTAGATCAGCATACACATATGAATGAGGGGCAATGATGACACCATAGATTTCAACCGCGACATTAAGTTCGCCAAGCCCTTTTTTAACGGTTTTAATCGGGTTAACACCGATAGCCTGTATACCTATTTTCATGGTTTTTAAGGCTGATACATCTCTTACACAACCAAAAATAATAATACCTTGCCAACCGTTAACTTCTGCGTTTTTAGCAATCATATCGCCAAGCAGTGCACAATCTGTCACTCCTTGGCCGTCAACAACAAGTACTTTTCCCTTGCCATTTTTTGACAGTTCATCTTTAACTAGAGAGTTATCTTTAAAACACTTCACCGTTACGACTTCTCCCCAAAAACAATCTTCGCGACCAAATGATTTAAACATAGGGGGGAGCAACGATAAATGTTGCGGGTATGAGTCGAACAAATCCGGTAATAAATCAAGCATAAGCATCTCCTTGCTTCAACGCCATATAATCATATCAACTAGATTGACAGGTCGCAGGCCTAAACCCAAGCAAATAGTTGACTTTTTAGCCTAAAAAACATGATTTTCCTTTTACAGTTCTAGATTACAAACTATAATCTAAATCAATATCGATTTTTCAATATCAATCTTCCTTACCTCGGACTCCTATGAAAGAAAATCTTGATTTAGAAAATGCCATCGCTGCATTAGACCAATATGGTTATGAAAAGAAAACTAGCAGCGATCTCGAGCAAGCTAGAAATAAGCCGCAAATGATTAAATATATTGATTCTCTCGATTTTAATTTACGTCGCTTACTTATTTTACAAGAGGCTGTAAATGAACTTGTAGAAAACGAGAAAAGATTACTAGCACAACAAGAAAACATTCAAACTTATAAGACTAAAATTATCAACTTGTCTCGTCAGTTTAATATCTCATACGATGAAGTTTTACAAGTGATGAAACAGCAAGAAGAAAACACAACAAATTAGAACTATAAATAACCTCTAATAGTCAAATATTGCACCATTGATACAGCCTACGGAAGGGCTATTCATGGGTAAAATCACCGGATACCCCAAAAGCGTTTGACTAACTTAGTGCATGTTTCCTTCCTTATTAAACCTCATACCTGCAATCATTTATGTTTAATAATTAACATCAAATTGCCACTCTAATATCTAGAGTGACTATTTAATATGAAATTACACTCTTTCTTGCTTTGCAAAATACTTTATCGAATGCTTCTTCCACCAATTGAACCTCTTGACCCGAACTCCAAGTAACGCAGCAATAAAGACGAAATACACTATCGGCTCGATAATCTCAGATTTTACCGACCAGTAAAAATGGACCGGCACCAGTATTGCGATAAGATAAACACCATTATGTAATTTCTGCCAGCGTCGTCCCATCTTACGCATGACTTTTTTAAATGAGGTCACTGCTAACGCACTCAACAAAACGTAAGCCGACGCTCCGACAAGGATGTAGGGACGTTTAACAACCTCTTCAAAAAACAGTGACCATGCAAATAGCAAATCTAAGCTGAAAAAGGCCAATATGTGTAGAGTGGCATAAGCAAAAACATAAAGGCCAACAAGCCGCCTTGTTTGTAATAATAAACCTTGCTTAAATCGCTTGGCTATCGGCGAGATTAATAATGTAACGACTAAAGCATTTAAGGCACCAATACCAGTAAAGTGAATAATATATTGGACGGGGTCGCCCCCCGCTTTGTCATTTAATACTAAAAGCACTAAATAGATAATCGGCAGTAACCCTATCGTATGCATTAAGCATTTGAGCCAAAACAGAGATCTTGTGGTTAATCTAAACGACTTATTTTTCATACTTTACCTAAAAGTTTCTTTTTAGATTTAAGCCCTGATAAAGATCAGCCACCGAATCTTCATATCCATTAAAAGGAAGAGTTGGGATCCGTTTCGCTGAAAATAATCCACCCTCTGCAATTCGTCTTTCAGAAGCTTGTGACCATCTAGGATGATCTACCGCAGGGTTTACATTGGCATAGAATCCATATTCACTCGGTGCCAACTCGTTCCAAGAAGATTTAGGCTGCTTATCAGTAACCCGAATCCGCACTATCGACTTAATACTCTTAAAGCCATATTTCCACGGCACCACTAACCTGATCGGAGCTCCATTTTGCGGTGGTAAGGTTTTTCCATATAAACCCACAGACATGAAAGTTAGATCAGTCATCGCTTCAGCAATAGTTAACCCCTCAACATATGGATAATTAATCCCACCACTATAGCGATTCCTTTGCCCTGGCATTTGGTCTGGGTCATAGAGAGTTTCAAAAGCCACATGTGTCGCGTTACTCTTTACTCCAGCCTTATTTAATAAGCTCCTTAGAGAAAAGCCCACCCATGGAATGACCATAGACCAAGCTTCAACGCACCTAAAGTTATAAATACGTTCCTCTAAAGGCAACATTTTTAATATGTCGTCATAATCAAGTGTAAGAGGTTTATCCACTTCCCCTTCGATGACTAATTGCCAAGGGTTAACCTTTAGACCCTGTGAATTTTCAGCAGGATCGGTTTTACTGGTTCCGAATTCGTAAAAGTTATTGTGTGAAATAACTTTATTCTCTGGCGTTAAATCGCCATACAGCAAATGGTCGTACTCAGTTTGCTTTGAGTGAGGTAGAGCTACCCTCGCAAAAGCGGCTTTTTCTTCGTCACTAGAAAACAGATCAAAAACCCCCGCATTCGCCTGAGACGACAGTAATGCTCCGGCACCAACAAACCCCATTTGTTTAAGAATGCGTCGCCTGTCGTGGTAAACCTCTTCAGGAGTTACATCGCAATCTTTAAATTTGTCCCATGCAGCTTTGCTAATTATTTTCATTGGCCGCCTACCTCTTCAATATATTATTTTGGAAACCTAATAAGTCAGACCGCGTCACTCTTAAAAAGATTTCGTTTAAAGCTAACATTTACATCTCATTAACAGCTGATTACGTCTTCATCATTTACTATTAAGAAGACGTTGTTAAGCTTGCAGTGTTTAAGCCAGCATGCCACTCTACCCCTTCATTTACCATGTTAAGAGCCGTCTCACATGCCTTTAAATATCGCTTTTTCTACACCTGAAATCATTATCTTAGTCGCAATCGCATTTCTTTCTATGTTAATAGGTGCTCTTTTTAATCAGCGAAAAACAAGGGTTAAATGGGAATACGTTCGAAAACAGTTATTAGATGACATGGAGCAAACAAAAAATGAATTAAACGGCGAAATTTTGGAACTAAAAGAATCACTTCATCAAAAAGACGTGCAACTTGGCCTTTCACAAGAGAGACTTGAACAACGCATCGAACTTCTTGGTAAAGCGCAAGCACAAGCAGAAAGAAGTGCTGAGCTCGAACAAACTTTAGCGGATAATCAACGAAAGCAGATGGAAACTCAACTTGCGCTTTCTAAATCAAATGCGATGCAACACACCATAACGGCTCGATACGATGCAGAACAACAAGCGCTGAACGACAAGATAGAGTTACTTGAAAAAGCAGAGATCCGTTTAAATAATCAGTTCGAAAATCTTGCCACCAAAATTTTTGAAGCTCGCAGCGAACAGTTACAAAACCAGAATAACCAGCAACTAGACAGTGTTTTAGCGCCTTTCAAGCAGCAATTAGAAGGATTTAGAGCTCAAGTACAATCCTCTTATGCCCACGAGCAAAGTCAACGAAGTGCATTAAAGCATCAATTAGATTCCTTAACTGAGCTCAATCTAAAAATGAGTCAGGATGCTATTAATCTAACTAAAGCGTTAAAAGGAGATAACAAGCAGCAAGGTAACTGGGGAGAAGTTATTTTAGAGCGAGTGTTGCAAGAGAGCGGCCTTCGTGAAGGTCACGAATATGACACGCAAACAGATCTAAAAAATGATGATGGTAAACGTTTCAAGCCAGATGTCGTGGTACACCTACCAGAAAATAAAGATGTTGTTATCGACGCCAAAATGTCTCTAGTTGCGTATGAACGCTACTTTAATAGCGATGATGAAGAAATACGTGCTCAAGCAATTAAGGAGCATATTGTATCAGTTAGAGCTCATATTAAAGGCTTAAGCAACAAAGATTATCAAAAGCTTCATGGCTTAACGAGTTTGGATTACGTTTTGATGTTTATCCCGCTAGAACCGGCATTCTTACTCGCTTTGGAGCACGACCCAAGTCTAGTTAATTTTGCGCTTGAAAGTAACATCATGCTAGTCAGTCCAACCAACTTGCTGGTCGCGCTCAGAACCATTAATAATATTTGGCGCTATGAGTATCAAAATCAAAATGCGCAATTGATTGCCAAACAAGCAGGAAAAATATACGACAAGCTATGCGGCTACCTAGAAGACATGGAAAAAATAGGTCGTGCAATTGAATCCACCGACAAGAATTATCAGAACGCGATGAATAAACTAGCATCAGGTAAAGGCAATGTTATCCGCCAAGCACACCAGATGCAGCAGTTAGGAGTAGAAACCAGTAAAAAGATTGACTCCCAGTTACTGGATAAAGCGCTAAGCTTATCTGAAGGTGAAATCATCTCGCGATAATATCGTCAATAACACTCGCAATAGGGACATTGATAGAGGACATTCATAGATGCATAAGCAGTTAAGCGGCATTTTATTCGCAATAGCGACATTCATATCGTACCCGATAGCAGCTCAGACGTTGACGTCTGAGCAACAGTTATACCTCGAAGCAAAAAAATCACTCGATAAACAAGATCTCAACACTTATTTGCAACAGCGCGAAAAGCTTGGTGATTATCCATTAGCTATTTATTTGGATTTTCATAAAAATATCAATGAAATATTTAAACTGTCTGGCACTGATGCCGCTAGCGCGTTCCTCAAGTTCCAAGGCAGTCCACTGTATAACAGCGCGCGTTACCGTTATCTAAACAGTAGTGGTAAGCAAAAACGCTGGAACGACTTCTTAGCCGTCAGCCCACAGCAACCTAATAACATAATTTTACAATGCTATTTCTTTAGAGCACAGTTACAGAAAGGTGATAAACAACTGGCTTACAAAGGCGCTGGTGACTTATGGCTTTATGGACGCTCTCGCCCTAAAGAGTGTGATCCTCTTTTTAAAGAGTGGAAAAAAGCAGGCTTTCAAACTCAAGAGTTAATTTGGTCGAGAATGTTACTCAGTTTTGAACAAGGCCAGTATGGTTTATTAACTTATCTGTCAAAAAAGGTCACCCGCAATAAACAAGCCGCTGAACGCCTTTTATCAGTTTATAAAGACCCTCGCAGGCTGCGCAATACCTCTAAGTACAGCGGTAAAGCTAAAATAAATGCCACTATCGTCGATATAGGTTTAAGGCGCTTAGCAAAGAAAGACCTGAAACAAGCAGTGAAATTGTATGCGAAGTATCAAAAAGCAGATCGTTTCAGCGACTATAAAGGCCGATTACTTAGCCGTTATTTAGTTCGTAGGGCACTAATTTATCAAACTGAAGAGTTAAAAAGCTTCGTCGACACCATGCTGCCTCTTTTAGATAGTGATGACTTAATTGAAATGCGACTACGCTGGGCACTGAGAACCAATGAACAGCAACAGTTTGAGCACTTTATAACCTTATTAACTAAAGAAAAACAAAACACTGCTCGTTGGACATATTGGCGAGCGGTTGTATTACAAAAGAGCAATGATAAACAAGATCAACAAACAGCGCTGGCACTACTGACTGACTTAAGTGAGCAACGCAATTTTTACGGATTTAAAGCGGCTAATCTAATAGATGGTCCCTATAACGTGCAACACCAGCCAACACAGAGTAATGCGATACGTCAAAGTCAACTGTCCAATGACAAAGGCCTAGCGCGAGTTGCTGAACTATTGGCTATCGACAAGCAGTCTGATGCCCGCGCTGAATGGGTAATGTTGCTAGCTCGGCATAATAAAAAGATGCAAAGGGATTACGGTGTATACGCCGTGACGCATAATTGGCATAGCTTAGGGGTTCAAGCTAGCATTCAAGCTAAGCTCTGGAACGATATGGATATGCGCTTTCCGTATGCGGCTCAAGCATCTTTTACCAGCGCGAGTCAAAAATATAAAGTTGATATTGATGAAGTTAGGGCTATTGCAAGGCGCGAAAGTGCCTACTTTCCAAATGCAACATCAGGAGTGGGCGCTCGAGGTTATATGCAGCTGATGCCAGCCACGGCAAAGCAAACAGCCAAAAAGGCCAAGCTTAATTATCGTGGTACACGTAGTCTTTATGATGAAGAACTTAATATCGCGTTAGGCAGTGCCTACTATTCAAGTTTACTTGCACAATTTAACAATAACCGAGTCTTAGCAACTGCCTCCTATAACGCTGGTCCGCATCGAGTTAAATCCTGGCTCAAGAAGAGTGATGCCAAACTGGATGTTATGAGTTTTATTGAGTCAATTCCTTATACAGAGACCAGAGAATACGTACAAGCGGTTCTCAGTTATCGAGTTATTTATCAAATAAAACAGCAAAAACAACCTGAGTTGATGTCTAAGGAAGAGCTCATTTTTCAATATTAAACTATTCAATACTAGGGGCTGTTGATCTTTCACGGTTGTTTTTGCCGCAGTTTATTGGCTATTTTGACAAGGCGGAGGCTATGCCGTTTAGTTATTCTCCACAAATAGTCTACAACACAGTAAAAATAGCCAAGAAACGCGGCCCTTTGGGTTCGATTCAATGCTTCTATTCTT
>NZ_JBFRMK010000303.1:0-791 GCF_041470405.1 Shewanella sp. 10N.286.45.A1 | reverse complement strand
CCCGCTTGGTGATCCCAGCATTAATGCTCTTATGGCCTGAAGCAAACTGCTTAGGCGTTAACCCTAGCCAAACCGCAAGCTCTTTTGGAGAATTAAAGGCTTGGCCATTGCCGATGGCGGCACAAAATGCCGAAGCAATAATAGGCCCAACGCCAGGGATGCTTAGCAAGATTTTTCCATTAGGATCTTGATTGACTAGTTGATTAATCAGTTTATTGATTTGCTTTAATCTGTCAGTGAGTTTTTGATACTCTTCAAAGCACTCGTTCGCCATCATCTTGATTAATGGCCTTTGTGTTTCATCACAGATAATCTGCCACATAGCTTGCTCAAAGGCGCTATGCCCCAGTGGAAATACAATCCCAAAATCAGTTAATAGGCCACGAGTTTGATTGGTACAAGCGATTCTTTGCTTTATTAGGCGTTCACGGACTTTGTGCAACATCAATATCTCTTGTTGCTCTTCAGTTTTAACAGGCACGAAGCGAATATTAGGTCGTAAGCTTGCCTCATAAATGGCTAACGCATCATTTTTATCGTTTTTACTTCCTCTGACAAAAGGCGTGACATGTTGAGCAGGAATAAGCAGTACCTGATGACCCATAGCTTGTAAGGTTCTTCCCCAGTAATGAGCAGAATAACAAGCCTCAAAAACTACCCGAGTAGCAGGCTGGTTTAACATAAACTCTTTAAGGCTCTGACGGTTTAAGCGTTTGTTGAAGACGCTTTTCCCGTATTCATTCACTCCTAATACTTGGAAGACATTCTTTGCAAGATCGATAGCAATAGTG
>NZ_JBFRMK010000302.1:0-14624 GCF_041470405.1 Shewanella sp. 10N.286.45.A1 | reverse complement strand
ATGAACTTAGAGATTAGAGGTTAGCCAGCATACCCAAGGAAATAAACAGATCAAGATGGGGGAATTTACTTCCAAGAGTACGCTAACTTATCGTTCTTTCGCCTGAAATCCCGATGAAATGAAGTCTACAGAACTTGTCTTAAACAAATCTTAAGATAATCGTGTGTCGCCTACTCTTACTCGTTTTCCGGTGAAATAAGCTGTAAGCGTTTATCCATTAAGTCTTTCACTAATGGTGTAAGGATAAGCTCCATGGCGAGTGACATCTTTCCTCCAGGCACGACTAACGTATTAATACGTGACATGAATGAGCCTTGGATCATGCGCAGGTAATAGGGGAAGTCGACATTTTTAATACCGCGAAAACGGATCACCACAAAACTTTCATCCAGACTGGGAATGCTCTTGGCACTAAAAGGGTTTGAGGTATCAACTGTCGGTACTCGCTGAAAGTTAATGTGGGTTCGGGAAAACTGTGGCGTCATATGGTTGATATAATCGTCCATACTACGCACTATCGAATCCATCACCTTTTCGCGACTATGGCCTCTATCTGAAGTGTCACGAATGATCTTTTGGATCCACTCTAAATTAACAATGGGCACCATGCCTATGAGTAGGTCAACATGCTGCGCGACATCGCAGTCATCAGTGACAACACCGCCATGTAAGCCTTCGTAGTAAAGCATTTCAGTATTTTCAGGCAGTGGATGCCATTGAGTAAAGGTGCCCGGCATTTGGTTAAAAGGTACCGCCTCATCAAAGGTGTGCAGGTAAGCGCGTGTTTCTCCTTGCCCAGTGCTGCCATAATCACTAAAGCATTGCTCTAGGCGCTGGAAATCGTTGGCCTCAGGGCCAAAATAACTGATATTTCGATTTTCAGTTTTTTCTTTACGGATCATTACTGCCATTTCAGGACGGGTGAAATGGTGAAAGCTGTCTCCCTCAACAATGGCTGCATTGATCCCCAGCTGCCTAAAGATATGGTTGAATGCTGTAGTTGTTGTTGTCGTACCTGCACCAGATGAACCTGTTACAGCAATAATCGGATGTTTTGCTGACATTTTTTTACCTAAAATAGAGACAGTTAAATATCACCTGTAGACAGCCAAATATGGCTAACGGTATTGATTCTGCAATAAACCAGATTATTTAAAAACTGTGTGTGAATTTATGTACCCATTCTTAATAAGAGACTCTTTTAGGGGCGTTAAAAACGGTGTTAATTGTGCCATTGGACTAGACAATAGGCTCTCTATTGCACCGCCGCCCAAGCCCTAGCTTAAGTCACTTGTCATTCCCACTTAAATCAAGGTTCTTGAAGTCGAATGGGTATAGTTATACGTTTTCGTAACACTTAGGTCAATCTTGAGCCGAGTCCACCAAGACAATATCCTCTTTGCGTCTTATGGCGATAGACTCTTGCTCTTCACTAAACTCAACCACTAGTTCTCCATGAGAAAGTGCTTTATGGCACACGGCTATCGCAGTTTGCATGCTGTCTTCACCAGTACTTGAAAAACTGCCGTCTTCGAGTTGACCAATAAGAAACTCTTTGATGAGATTCTCTAGGGTCTCGGCCGGTAATTGCTTAAGGGATTCATAGGGTACTAACATTAATGGCTTCCTAATACGTCAATTTGAGCGGTTAAAAATGACAAAATTCTTTTCTCGATATAGTAGCGTGGTCGCCAAGGTAAACCACCTTCGATAAATCCAACGTGGCCGCCATTATCATGCAGTTCGTATTCAACTTGTTCAGCTAACTGCTCATTGGTTGGAATGACTGCGTGAGTCATAAATGGGTCGTCTTTAGCGTGAATCACTAAAGTTGGCTTTTGGATTTGACTCAGGTAAGGCAGGCCGCTGGCTCTATGGTAGTAGTCATCAACATCATTAAAACCATGCAATGGTGCTGTTATTTTGTCATCAAAAGCGTAAAAAGTGGTGAGTTGCTCAATCTCGGCCTTGCCAATTGGCATGAGTGGCTGCAATGCAGGTGTAGATACTTTGCCCAGCATTTTTTCTTGCAGCTGTTTGATCAAATAGCTTTGATATACCTTTGAAAAACCTTTTTCGAGTCTTTTGGCACAGGCGGCTAGGTGCAGCGGTGCGGATACTGCTACAGCTCGTTCAAGTAAGCTTTTTTCTTGCTGTTCACCTTGATACTTGACCAATACATTGCCGCCAAGGCTATAGCCGACAGCAAGTAACGGTGAGCCTGGGTAACGCTGTTTAAGTTGACTCAAGGTTTGCTGAATATCTTGAGTGTCGCCGCTGTGATAGCCTCTGACAAGTCGGTTAAGCTCTCCAGAACAGCTACGGTGGTGATGTACTACCGCGCATAACTGTTGTGCTTTACAAGCAGCCAAAATTCGACGCGCGTAATGGGAGCTAGAGCTTCCTTCCAAACCGTGGACAATAATAACGATTGCTTGATTGGGTTTAGGTTTCCCCTGCCAATCAAGATCAATGAAATCTCCGTCAGAAAGCTCTAATCTTTCTCTTTCTAGCTGTGGTCTGTCCACTTTTGTGAGTACGGGTAAAATCGTTTGGATGTGGGGGTTTCTCGCCCACCAGGGCGGTGAGAATTTTCGTCTTATCATAATTGGCTATTGCTGAAAATTAAAACGTGTGTTTAATTGTTGTTATGCCAAGAGTGTAACACAGATTGAAAACCACTATTAAAATCGCTTAAACCTAAGGCTTTTACTTGGGGGAAGTGATAAAGGTGTTTGTTGAATAGCAACTTGAAAGCAGCTTTATTGAAATCAATATTGAGACAAAAATAACAATAAGAGGACAAGATGGAGCGACGTACTTTTATCACCACCGCATTAGCTGGCACTGCTTGCTTAGCTTTGGGCGTTAATTATTGCTCAAGTGATCACTTGAGTGGCAACGCTAAACTAGATGACAAGCATAGATTGTTATTCAGTGTACTGTTGCCTGTTTTTCTCGATGGTGCATTGCCTGATGTGCCAGCATTAAAAAGAGATGCTGAAAATCGCACCTTAGATGCTATTGAACACACTATATCTATACTCCCAAAAGAGAGCCAACTTGAACTAGAGCAGCTATTAGATTTGCTTGAGGGAAGACTTGGACTGCTTATTTTGACCGGCAGTATGACCCCACTGATGATGCGTAATAGTTCGGAGTTAATCGATATGCTGCAAAGCTGGCGTACTAGCTTCATGGAGATGATGGTGACAGCTTACCAAGGCTTACGAGAATTGGTGATGGCGAGCTACTATTCGGCACCGGAGCATTGGAGTAGATTGCATTACGCCAAGCCTAATTTCCTAGAGGAGATGGAATAATGCCATTGGTTAATCATATCGGATTTAAGGGGTAGTGCGTGGCGATTGAAGATCCTATTGTTACAGGGCTTAATTCGGGCTGGGCGCATATTAATGCAGGGCAGCTAGCAGAAAATCAAACATTTGAAGCCGATGTTGTTATTGTTGGCAGTGGCGCTGGAGGTGGCACCGCGGCCGAGATCTTAACAAAGGCGGGTTTGTCAGTGATCATTGTTGAAGGCGGGCCATTAAAGTCATCAAAAGACTTTGTGATGGAAGAGCGCAGCGCCTATCCCGATCTTTATCAACAAGCTGCTGGCATGAAGACCACAGATAAGGCGATTGGTATTTTTCAGGGGCGGGCAGTTGGCGGCTCAACAACGGTTAACTGGACCACATCGATTCGTACTCCTGAGCCCGCTTTAGAATTTTGGGCATCAGATAAATCGGTGCAGGGATTATCAAAAGCAGAGTTAACTCCTTGGTTTGAACAAATGGAGCAACGGCTGAATATTAGTAAGTGGCCGTTCGATCCTAACCGTAATAATGCTGCGTTGAAAGAGGGCTGCGAGCAGTTAGATTGGGGTTACACGGTTATTAAACGCAATGTTAAAGGTTGCTGGAATACTGGCTATTGCGGTATGGGTTGCCCTGTAAACGCTAAGCAGTCTATGTTAGTGACAACCATACCTGCAGCACTTGAGGGCGGTGCGACACTAGTCAGCCAAGCTAAAGTGATCAAGCTTGAGCATCATGGTGACAAAATTTATGCATTAAAAGCCCAAGCGTTAGACGGCAATATGCGACCGTTGGCGGTAGAAGTTGTATTTAAGGCTAAGCACTATATCCTGGCTGCTGGTGCTATCCATACGCCCACAATTATGTTGCGCTCTAAGCTACCTGATCCTTATGAGATCATTGGTAAGCGAACTTTCCTGCACCCAACGCTATTGAGTGGAGCGATGTTTGCCGATCCTATCAATGGTCATAGTGGAGCGCCGCAATCAATTTATTCTGATGAGTTTGTTTGGAAAGACGGTGCAGATGGAGAGTTAGGTTACAAGCTTGAAGTACCACCTATTCACCCTATTTTGATCGCGTCAAAAACTATCGGTTACGGCCAGAGCCACGCAGAGTTGATGGCAAACTTTAACCAGCTTCAAGTAACCATCGCACTTGTTCGAGATGGTTACCATGAGAATAGCCCTGGCGGTGAAGTTAAATTAACAGAATATGGCAGCACATTGGATTACCCATTAACTGACGCATTTTGGCGAGCAGCAAGACGTGCTTATGCCAGCATGGCTGAACTACAATTCGCGGCGGGCGCAAATAAAGTGCTGCCCATTAGTGAAGGCATGCCGTATTTAGGGAGTTGGGCAGAAGCTAAACAGGTCATTGCGAACATGGATCTTGCGCCATTAAAAACAGTTGTTGCTTCAGCTCATGTGATGGGTGGATGCCCACTCGGGGAAGATCCTAAGATGTCGATGGTCAACAGTTATGGCGAGTCACACTATTTTGAAAACCTGTCAGTGATGGACGGTTCTATATTTCCTACGAGTCTTGGCGCTAACCCTCAGTTATCGATATATGGCATAACAGCACGCAATGCCACGAGACTTGCAGAAAAGCTAACAAGTTAATTGAGCTCTGCAAAAGCATAAAAAAGCCCAGTGTAAACACTGGGCTTCTTTGTCGATATACAGTTTACTTTGGCAACTATAGTGGCGCTTTTAGACCGTTATTGATTGCACTAATGTCATCTTCGTTCAACGTACCAGCGGCTTGCTTAAGTGCAATGATTGAGTTGATGTAGCCATAACGCGCATCAGACAATTTACGTTTTGAATCGTAAAGGTCTCGTGTACGGTTCAATACATCAACAATAGTACGCGTACCCACTTCAAAACCTGCTTGAGTCGCCTTTAATGCGCTCTCTGATGAGATCACTGATTGCTCATAAGCTCGGATTGAACTGATAGAAGCACCTACGTTGTTAAAGTTATTACGTACATCTTTAACCACTTTACGGTGTGTCTGTTCAAGTTTTTCACTTGCTTCAACATATTGATACTGAGCTTGTTTGACTTGCGAAGTGACTTTAAAGCCTTCAAATATAGGTATGCTTAAAGTTAAGCCTATCTTACCAGTGTCAACATTTGACTCGCTAATACCAGCTCTTTCCTGTTCAAAATCACTTTTATAACTGGCATCGAAATTCAGTGAAGGCATATGACCTGCCTTGTAAAGCGTAATCGTCTCTTCGGCGATATCTTTACCAATTCGAGTGCTCATAAGGTCAACGTTATTCGTTTCAGCTACCTTAATCCAGTCTGTCGACATAGCGGGGGCTACTGGCGAAGCTGAAAAGCGGCTTGTGTCGAGAATGTTAATGCTCTTGTGATCAATACCAGTGATTTCACGCAATGCTTCATAGCTGTTAGCTAGCGTGTTTTCAGCAAGGATCTCTGTTGCGTTTGCAAGGTCATACTGAGCTTGAGCTTCATGCACATCAGTAATCGCGGTAAGACCAACGGCAAAGCGCTGTTTTGTTTGCTCGAGCTGACGTTCAATTGCGCGTTTCTCTGAGCCTTGGAATTCATAGTTATCTTTGGCTGTTAACACATCGAAATAGGCAGTCGTTACACGAATCATCAAATTTTGTAGTGAAGATGCATAACTTGAGTCCGCTTGTGACGCCGCTTTTTCTGCTAGGCTTAAACCTACCCATGCACTGTGGTCATAGATAACTTGCCTTAGTGTTAACGTAGCATCCATACCGCTATTGTCGTCGCCTGGATCTACCCAAGATTTTCCGTATCCAACGTTGGCGCTAATTGATGGCAAGAGCGGCGCTCTTTCCATTTCAATTTTTTCATAGAGCGCATCACGCTGAGCTTTTGCTTGCAGTGCAACTGGATCACTGGTTAATGCTTGTTGGTATATTTGTAGAAGGTCGTCGGCATGAGCAACTTGCGCTGAGACTGCTAGTGTCAGTGCGGCACATAGAGAACGGATCTTGAATTTCATTTGCTGTCCTTTTTAGACAAAATTCTCCATTGAGGAGCGAATTTAACTTTGTTTTGTTTAGTTATGCCTGACTTTTATCTTGAAAGTTAGGCGGTTTGCGCTTCCCGACGCTTCCCAATACATCTAAACTTAGTGCATTAGATAGTAAAAACCTACAATTCCTAAGTCAACTAGGAAGTGTAACAGTTTTTTATCGCAATAATCAGATCTGCCTTTATCTTAGTATTAATAATTTTATTTTGCCTTGTTTTGGCATAAACGCTTTGATAAACAAGTAGCTTTAGGAGAATAAATGAACAGTACATTTAGCCAAGACGATGTGGAGTTACTCGGTAAGAAAACACTATATAAAGGTTTCTTCAAGATGGAAGAATACCGCTTTAAGTACCGATTATTCGATGGTGGTTGGAGCGAAGTCATCACTAGAGAAGTGTTTGAAAGAGGCCATGCTGTGGTGGTGCTACCTTATGATCCTGTACTCGACAAAGTCGTACTGATTGAACAGATCCGCATCCCCGTGTTGGAAAGTGCTTCTACGCCGTGGTTGCTTGAGTTAGTTGCGGGGATGATTGACCCTGGTCAAACATCGCAAAACGTTGCCGTTAAGGAGCTTAAAGAGGAAACGGGGTTGACGGCGATAAGTCTCTCTAAGGTAAATCAATATTTCTCAAGTCCAGGTGGAACCAGTGAGCGTTTCGATTTTTATTGGGCAGCTGTCGATTCAACAAGCACAACGGGTCATTACGGCTTAGCTGAAGAACATGAGGATATAAAGGTGCATGTTGTTGATAGAGAGGTCGCTTACAAGATGACAACTAATGGCCGCATTGATAATGCTTCATCAGTTATTGGGTTACAATGGCTACAACTAAACTATCGAGATTTGATTCAAAGTAATTGTGAAATATAATCATGATTGCTTGATTTTGAAGAACTTTGGAATGATATCGTGTCAAAAGTAACTTATGCTGGAAAATCTAAATACCAGCCAAATGTCAGTCAATTTTTAGCTGTTTGTTCTCGAAACTACATGCATATTCAACGCTGGCTTACAAAAGAGCCAAGTGAAGGGACTCACTGGCAGGTTGATGGTGAGTTTGGCAGGTTGGATGTTCGCTTATTGGAAAATACCAAATATACCCAATTAGTGGAGATTTCTCGGTGTGTAGGCGGTAACACATTAGTGTCAATACCTAAAGTCTCTGTACGCATTTATCATGATGCTAAATTAGCAGAAGTGTTAACTAGTCAACAGATTTACCAATTAAGTCCAGTGTATGATTATCCAAATATGCATATGCATCATCGTGATGAAAAGTATCAAGTGAATGCGTTTCTTGAAGAGTTATTGAGAATAGATAACTTGACCAAATTTATTTGTGAATCTGATATTTAGGTAATTACTTTGTTAAAAGAGGCGATCTCTTATTCAATTTCTGAATCAGAAAGTGTGAGAATGGTGCAAGTCACTGACCCTCACCTTTTTGCTGATCCTGAAGCTCAGCTGCTAGGCGTGAATACGGCTCAAAGCTTAAACGCGGTGCTAAATACTATTGCAGCTGTTGATTATCCAGCCCACTTTATGTTGGCGACTGGAGATATTAGTCAGGACTATTCTAATGAGTCGTATCACAATTTTGTTGACGCGATCGCGCCACTAAAGATCCCTTGTCATTATCTCCCCGGTAATCATGACGACCCACGCATTATGAATCTTCATATGCAGGGGAAGAATGTGTATGGCCAAAAAAGAGTACTTGCAGGTAATTGGCAAATTATCATGTTGGACTCCACTGTTAGAGGGCGTCCCGGCGGACATATGTCTGATGCTGAGGTGAAGCTGATTGAAAGAGCAATTGATGCTGAGCCGAACCGCCATACACTATTAGTCATGCATCATAATCCCGTTCTGGCAGGTTGTGCTTGGTTAGATCAGCACTGTATGGACAACGGTAGTGACTTTATTCAGCAAGTTTCACGCTATCGACAAGTTAAAGGGTTACTTTGGGGACATATTCATCAAAGTGTTGATACCGTTCACCTTGGACCCAATGGGCCAGTGAAGTTAATGGCAACACCATCAACCTGTATTCAATTTAAGCCCAAGTCGCCTTATTTTGCCTTAGATGCATTACAACCAGGTTACCGTTTGCTGGAGCTTAAATCTGATGGTAGCATCCTTACTAACGTATATCGGGTACCAGGTGAAAATTTCTCACCTGACAACGAAGCTGGCGGTTACTAAGCAAAGTTAAAACCGCAGCGTGAGGAACTATGCTGCTTTATATTCATGGATTTAATAGTTCACCCCTTTCGGATAAGGGACTTGTTACTGCAAGTTTTATCCAACAAAATTATCCCGATCTAGATTTCCGACAGCCACAATTGCCGAGTGAACCGCTCGCTGCAATGGCATTGTTGACTGATGTTGTCGAACAGGCTAAAGCCGCTGGAGAGTCGATAACCTATATTGGCTCTTCATTAGGTGGCTACTTTGCCAGTTATTTGGCTGAAAAGTACGGCGGACGCGCAGTTTTAATCAATCCTGCAGTAAAACCCTTCGAACTGTTTGATGAATTCATCGGCACTCAGTACAATCCCTATACCAACGAAACCTATCAGGTTTTAGCCAAGCACAAGCAGGATGTTGCTGAGTTCGATACTGCAGCAATTATGAATCCTGATCGCTTCTTTGTTTTGTTACAAACAGGCGATGAAGTACTCGACTATAAACAGGCTGTGCAGAAATATCATTGTTGTCAGTTGCTGATCGAGCCCGGTGGTGATCACAGTTTTATAGGCTATGAAAGCCAGCTGTCTGCCATTTGTGAATACCTGTTTTCTTGACAAATAGACCCGTAGGGCCGCAACATGGCCTGAATAACAAAAAAAAATGTGTGCTATGACAAATCAATACACCTCAGATGCTATTGAAGTCCTAAACGGACTTGACCCTGTAAAACGTCGCCCAGGTATGTATACCGATACCTCGCGTCCGAACCATTTAGGACAGGAAGTCATAGATAATAGTGTTGATGAAGCACTTGCTGGGCATGCCAGTAGAATCGATGTGATTTTGCATGCCGACAACTCTCTTGAAGTGACCGATGATGGCCGTGGTATGCCTGTCGACATACATCCTGAAGAGGGGATCCCCGGTGTCGAACTTATTCTGACTAAATTACATGCTGGTGGTAAGTTTTCGAATAAAAACTACCAATTCTCTGGTGGTCTTCATGGGGTTGGTATTTCAGTTGTTAACGCCCTTTCTAGTCGAGTTGAAATTACCGTAAGACGTAATGCAGAAGTTTATGATATGGCTTTTGAGCACGGTGAAAAGGTCGAAGATCTTCGTGTAACTGGCACATGTGGTCGACGCAATACCGGTACTCGAGTTCATTTCTGGCCAGACGCAAGCTATTTTGATTCTGGCAACTTCTCTATAACCAAGCTTAGTTACTTACTGAAGGCCAAGGCGGTATTATGCCCAGGCTTACGGATTAAATTTGTCAACAAGCAAACTAATGAGACCCAAGAGTGGTTTTATGAAAGTGGTTTAGAGGACTATTTAAAGTCGTCTATTGACGGCGTACCTATGCTGCCAGAGGTGCCGTTTGTTGGTAATTTCAAGGGTAACCTTGAAGCCGCAGATTGGGCAATAACTTGGCTGCCAGAAGGTGGTGACTACCTAAATGAGAGTTATGTAAACCTCATTCCAACTCCGCTTGGCGGAACCCATGTTAATGGCTTTAGGCAAGGTTTGCTGGAGTCTATGCGTGAGTTTTGTGAGTTTAGAAATTTAGTGCCTCGGGGCATAAAGTTAACCCCTGAAGATATTTGGGATCGTTGTACTTTTATTCTTTCGATAAAAATGCAAGATCCACAATTTGCAGGCCAAACTAAAGAGAAGTTATCGAGTCGACAATGTGCAGCGTTTGTATCTGGCATTGTGCGTGATGCTTTTAGTTTGTGGCTAAATACCAATACTGAGCAAGCTGAAGCTTTGGCGGATATGTGCATCAATAACGCACAGAAACGTTTGAAAGCTGCTAAGAAAGTGGCGCGTAAACGTATAACGTCTGGGCCAGCTTTACCGGGTAAATTAACCGATTGCAGTGGTCAAGACCCTATGCGTGGCGAGCTGTTTTTAGTCGAAGGTGATTCAGCAGGCGGTAGTGCTAAGCAAGCGCGTGACCGAGAATTTCAAGCAATTATGCCGCTGCGTGGTAAGATCCTTAATACTTGGGAAGTTGATGCAAGCCAAGTGTTGGCATCACAAGAGGTACACGATATTTCGGTTGCGATAGGTTGCGATCCAGATAGTAGTGATATCTCTGAACTAAGATACGGAAAAATCTGCATTCTGGCAGATGCTGACTCCGATGGACTGCATATTGCGACTTTGCTTTGTGCACTCTTTATGAAACATTACCGAGTGCTTGTTGAAGAGGGGCATATCTACGTAGCAATGCCTCCTTTATTCAGAATCGACATTGGTAAAGAAGTTTTTTATGCGCTTGATGAAGCTGAGCGAGATGGAATTCTTGACCGGATCGCTGCTGAAAAACGCAAAGGCAAAGTGCAGGTAACACGATTTAAAGGATTGGGTGAAATGAATCCTCTGCAACTGCGTGAGACCACAATGGATCCTAACACGCGCCGATTAGTTCAACTTACCATTGATGATGCCGATGATACATTAGCATTGATGGATATGCTGTTAGCAAAGAAACGTTCTAGCGATAGAAAAATATGGCTAGAAACAAAAGGCGATCTAGCACAAATATAGATCGACCATTTACCCCAATAGAGCACTAAATAAAAGAATAATAATGACGTTTGAAAATTACCCCAAGCGAATATTTGCCTATATCTCAGTGATGTTCGCTCAAGTTATTTTAGGCTCCGTAGCGTTTGCTGCTGAGCCTGTAATGATCACAGTTTCTAAAGGCTTTGGCTTAACGCTGTTTGCCTCTGACTTAGGTGATGCAAAGCAGTTAGCGCTAGGTACTAATGGCACGCTGTTTGTTGGATCTCATAAAGAGGGGATTATCACTGCATTGGTTGATTCTGACCAAGATGGCAGAGTTGACAAGCGCTATATCATTGCCAAAGGTCTAAACTATCCAGAAGCGATAGCTTTCCACGATGGTGCACTTTATGTCGCAGAAGATGAACGCATATTAAGGTTTGTTGAGATTGAATCTCGTCTGAGGAGACCTGGCCGACCGAAAGAGGTTTATGACCGCTTACCAGGCAATACTAAGAAGAGTCGCCGTGCAATGCATTTTGGCCCCGATGGTAGGCTCTATATTGCCATTGGCGCTCCATGTAATGTGTGTGAACCTGAAGATCCGTTTGGCAGTATCATCGCTATTGATGTTGAGAGCGGTGAGAGTGAGCAAATTGTCAGCGGTGTTCGCCGAGTCGGTGCGTTTGATTGGTCAGTAACAGACAAAGAGCTGTGGTTTTCTGAGCTGGGTCGCAATTGGATGGGTGATAACTTACCGCCGGATGAGATCAATAAGGTTGAAACGGTCGGCAGTCACTATGGATTTCCCTACATCCATGCAACTGATGTTATCGAACCCGCTTACGATAAACCTGAAAATCTAAAGGTTGTAGCACCTCAGTTTGAGTTACCAGCTCATGTTTCACCTCTGGGGCTACATTTTTATCGTGGCGAGCAATTCCCTGAGCGCTATCATAACCAAATGTTTATTGCCGAGAATGGTTCTTGGAACCGCTCAAGCAAAGTTGGGTATCAAGTAGTGATGCTTGAAATTGAGAATGAAAAGGTTGTCAAACGCAGTACTGTCGTCAGCTTTTTAGATGGTGAATTTCCGGTTGCCAGACCCTATTCATTGATCACCGCCCCTGATGGTGGCATGTATATTTCGGATGATTTGAAAGGCAATGTTTACCGTTTATTTTACAAAAATGCACCAAAAAATCAGTCACAGGATAATGATTAATGAGTGATGCGATAGATTTAAGCTTAGACGGCGTAGAGCAAATGCCAATGCGCCGCTTCACGGAAGAGGCATATCTTAATTATTCCATGTACGTCATCATGGACCGTGCTTTGCCACATATTGGTGACGGGCTTAAACCTGTTCAAAGACGTATTATTTATGCGATGAGTGAATTGGGTTTGTCAGCCCAATCGAAGCATAAAAAATCGGCTCGTACCGTGGGTGATGTATTGGGTAAATACCATCCTCACGGTGACAGCGCTTGTTATGAAGCAATGGTGCTTATGGCACAACCATTTTCCTACCGTTACCCGTTAGTAGACGGCCAAGGCAACTGGGGGGCGCCGGATGACCCTAAGTCATTTGCAGCAATGCGATATACAGAAGCTAGGCTATCCAAATTTTCTGAAGTGCTACTGAGTGAGTTAGGTCAAGGTACCGTCGATTGGGGAGTGAACTTTGATGGTACGATGAAAGAGCCATTGGTATTACCAGCAAGATTACCTCATATTCTGCTCAATGGCATCACGGGTATTGCTGTGGGCATGGCAACAGATGTGCCGCCACATAATGCTAAAGAGCTTGTGGGTGCCTGTATTGAACTGCTCGATAACCCAAAGGCAGACTTGCCACGGTTAATGGAGTTTGTTCCTGGACCTGACTACCCAACAGAAGCAGAAATCATTACGCCGTCAGCAGATATTGCTAAAATTTATCAAACGGGTCGTGGTTCTATTAAAGCGCGAGCGGTTTATACTGTTGAAAATGGTGAGGTGGTGATCACTGCGCTGCCACATCAAGCAAGTAGCGGTAAGATTTTAGAGCAGATCGCGGCGCAAATGCAGGCTAAGAAGTTACCTATGGTAACTGACTTACGTGATGAGTCTGATCACGAAAGTCCGGTACGCATGGTGATAGTGCCTCGCTCAAATCGTGTCGATTGCGACCAGATGATGGCGCACCTATTTGCTACGACTGACCTAGAGAAGAGCTACAGAGTTAACCTGAATGTGTTAGGGCTTAATGGTCGTCCGCAGGTTAAGGGTCTACGAGAGCTGTTAACAGAATGGCTTGTTTTCCGTATGACCACGGTTAAGCGCCGTTTAGAGTTTAGATTAGATAAAATCTTAGCTCGATTGCACATTCTTGATGCATTAATGATCGCATTTTTGAATATAGATGAAGTGATTGAGATCATTCGCTTTCATGATGATCCCAAAGCAGAGTTAATGACTCGGTTTGAACTGTCTGACAAGCAAGCCGATGCGATTTTAGATTTGAAACTTCGCCATTTAGCCAAGTTAGAAGAGTTTAAAATTAAGTCAGAGCAAAGTGAGTTAGAAGCCGAGCGAGACAAGCTACAACTTCTACTCAGCTCTGAGCGTCGAATGAAGACGTTGATAAAGAAAGAGTTGATCAAAGATGGCGAAGATTATGGTGATGATCGCCGTTCACCACTTGTGGTACGCGGTGAGTCAAAAGCATTAACTGAGCAAGAGCTAGTGCCTGCTGAATCCGTTACCGTTGTCTTGTCAGAAAAGGGCTGGGTAAGGTGTGCTAAGGGGCACGAGGTTGATGGTAAGAGCTTATCTTATAAAGCAGGTGATGAGTTCTTATGTTCGGCTCCTGGGCGCAGTAATCAGCCTAGTGTGTTTATTGATACCTCCGGTAGGGCATTTGCAACAGAGACTCATACACTCCCATCAGCGCGCTCTCAAGGGGAGCCGATAACCACTCGTTTCAATTTGGCACCTGGTGCGACGATGGAGCATGTGCTACTAGCTGATGAAAGTCAGTGCTACATATTGGCATCCGATGCGGGCTACGGCTTTATTGCTGCAAATAAAGATATGATATCGCGCAATAAGGCGGGTAAAGCACTGCTAAGCTTGCCTGCAAATGCCAAAGTGTTACAGCCACAAAAAGTGGATAAATCGAAAGCTCAGTCAATCTTAGCTATTACCAACGAAGGCAGAATGCTACTGTTTTCCTTAGATGCATTGCCGCAGCTTACGAAAGGTAAGGGTAACAAGATTATCGGTATACCGACCGAGCGAGCTAAGAATCGCGAAGAGTTGCTAATCCACCTCAATGTTATCCCTGAAGACATGCCTGTCACTCTGTGGGCGGGTAAGCGTAAGCTAACGTTGAAGCCAAGTGATCTAGAGCATTATCGAGGGGAGCGAGGCCGCAGAGGTGCCAAACTACCACGAGGGCTACAGCGTGTAGATAGTGTAGAACTCGGAGATGGCGAACCTGTCGTTTAATTACTTGAGATAAGAAATGCAGCCTAATGGCTAATGCCGATCAGTTA